>JAFGDY010000076.1 GCA_016931895.1 Anaerolineae bacterium | reverse complement strand
TATTGATCTTCACCCGGCGAACAACGGCCGATTTTACCGTTGTATCTTTTCGGAGCAAGAACTGAGAAGGGCTTATAAAAATGACTGATGAAAAAACATTATACTTGAGCGCAACAGGGCTTACCAAGGTATTTGGGGCGGGCAGTCAGAAAACAGTGGCCGTTGATCATGTGGATATTGATCTTTACCAGGGGGAAGTTGTTTCCATTGTGGGCGAATCGGGCAGCGGCAAAACCACCTTGGCCAAAATGCTGCTGGGATTAATCAGTGTGACCGAGGGCGATATTTACTTCCAGGGGGGAAAGCGTGATATCAGTACGCACAAGAAAAAAAAGGAATATTGGAAAAATATCCAGGCCATTTTTCAAGATCCCTTCTCCTCATACAACATTTTTAATAAGATCGACACCGTGCTTTTAGATTGTATTGGCATGCGTGGCGGGGGTAAACTTCCAAAGGAAGAAAAAATAGCGATGATGACCGAGGCTTGCAGCTTTGTCAACCTGAAATTTGAGGAATTGACCAACAAATATCCGTTTGAACTTTCCGGTGGGCAGCAGCAGCGATTAATGATTGCCCGCATCTTTTTACTGAAGCCAAAGATTCTGCTGGCCGACGAACCAACCTCAATGATTGATGCCTGTTCGCGCGCCACTATTCTGGACGAACTAATGAAACTGCGTGACGAAGTTGGGATGACGGTTATTTTTATCACCCATGATATTGGCCTGGCCTATTACGTCTCCGACAAGGTATATATTATGGAACATGGAAAATTTGTTGAAAGTGGCCCTCCTGACGAAGTGATTTTGCGTCCCAAAGAGCCTTACACCCAACGCCTGATTGATGATGTGCCCAAAATTTATGAAGAATGGGACCTCTCAACGGTGTAATCCATACCTCTTGAGTTTGGTTTTGAGCGACATAAAGTAAACCAACCAGGTTCTCCCCCAAAAAAGTGGGGGGCTTTGTTCACCCTCACCAATCCTGCCCCTGTTTCATATTTTGTCCAAACTATTACTTCGTGCTATACTCGCCTATTGGCCTTTGCCCGATAAAGCCAATAGCGATAGAAACAAACTATGGCCTCCTGAAACGATACTCCGCAGACCTGCTCTTAATTGGTCAGGTCTGGTCACTGAGTTCACTTCAGTTGGCCTCTTTTATGGATTGGGGCGATGCGCAGAAGGTGGTTGTTAATTTTATTCTTTTTGACCGGCTTGAGCGCGCTGATTTCGGAAATCAGCGCTCGTGGCCCAACTCCGCGTGCGCCCGACAACCCGGCAGTTATGGAAAACCTGGGTGGTTTGGAGTTAGTGCCACGCCATCTGGTGATGGAGTCCGATCAATTTCGTCAGTTTGCCGGGCAGGGCAAACTGGCCCGAGACAACGACGCCTTCTTTTTACCCGTTAACGCCGAAACACCCGAACTCATTAAGATTATCCAACTCGCCGCTATCCGCGCCAACCCATAACCACTTTCAACCAAAACCAATTAGAAATCAGAGATCAGAAGTTGACGCCCACCAACATTCATGCAAAATTTCGCATTTCTCATCTTTTATTTCTAATTCCGGTTCATCCGGCTCAGGTTTTTACACAAGATTAAGGGGCACTTTATGATAATTTCAACAGTTCTTGTTGCGCTTTATTTTATTATCCTCACCAGCATCGCCATGTACGGCTTTAATGCCTTGATTATGTCGGGCCTGTTTCTGTGGCAACGACGCAAACAGGTCAACCCTCCCCCCTCGCCGCAGCCGGGGGAATGGCCCCGGGTGTTGGTGCAACTCCCCATCTTTAACGAGCGTTTTGTGGTAGAGCGGCTCATTGACGCCGCCGCCGCCCTGGATTATCCCGCCGACCGATTATCCATCCAAGTGTTAGACGACTCTACCGATGAGACTCAAACTCTGGCCCGGGCGCGCATCGCTTATCACGCCGCGCGAGGGGTCAACATCACCTACGTGCGTCGGCCAGACCGCGTTGGCTTTAAGGCCGGGGCCATAGCTTACGGCCTGGCCCAAACCGATGAAGAATTCATTGCCATCTTTGATGCCGACTTTAAACCTCAACCCGACTTTTTGCGGCAGGTGATGCCTCACTTTGCCCCCAATGCCCAGGTGGGGATGGTCCAAACCCGCTGGGGCCACCTCAACGCCGAAGCCGGACCGTTTACCCGCGCCCAGGCCCTGGCCCTGGATGGGCATTTTGTTATTGAACAAAACGCGCGGAGCCGGAGCGGCCTATTTTTGAACTTCAACGGCTCCGGCGGCGTTTGGCGCCGGGCCGCCATTGCCGCTGCCGGCGGCTGGCAGTGGGATACCATCTGTGAAGATTTTGACCTGTCTTACCGGGCTCAGTTGGCCGGTTGGAAATTACTATTTCTGCCCCACGTTGTTTGCCCCGCCGAGATTCCGCCCACCCTCACCGCCTACAAACGGCAGCAATTTCGCTGGGCCAAAGGCTCGGTGCAATCACTGCTGAAACTGGGGCCACGCCTGCTGCGTTCGCGCAATTCGGTGTGGCGCAAAACGCAGGCCGTGTTACACATGGGCGGCTATCTGCTCCACCCATTGATGCTGGCCATGATCCTGATTGGCCTGCCCGTCATCTTGACCAACGGCCTGGGCGCGCTGCCTTTGGGTGCGTTGGGCCTGGCCGGATTTGCCCCCCCCATTTTATTTGGCCTCTCCCAGTGGGCCCTCTACCCAGATTGGAAACGTCGTTTTGCTTATTTTCCCTTCCTGGTGCTGCTGGGCGCAGGCGTGGCCCTGAACAATAGCTGGGCTGTTTTTGAGGCTCTCACCGGCCGCAACGCTACCGTTTTTTTACGCACGCCTAAATTCCGGGCCGAAGGGCGTCAAATTAGCCCCGCTCGCCACACCACCTATCACCTCCCCCTCAATTGGACCACCTGGGGTGAACTTTTGATTGCGCTCTATTGCCTGGTAGAAGCCGCTGTGGCCCTCACCCGCGCGCCGGGGTTGACCATCTTTCTTGGCGTATACGCTATTGGCTACCTCTACACCGCGGGCCTGGCCTTGTGGCAGTCGGGGGGTAAAACTCACTTTATTGGTCGCCCGCAGCCAAGCGGCAGTACGCAGTAAAAAATCTAACCGCCGATACAGGCTAAAATTTGGATGACCCAAAAAACTTCCTGGCATAACCTTACTTTCACTTTTATTTTTATCATCAGCCTGACCGCTACCGGCTATTTAGCCCGACAATGGCTGCTGTACCCCTCACCGGTCCCCCCGGCCAACTTTCTTGCTGCTAATAAAGGCTATGGCCTTACCCTTGATTTGACTCAATATCATGACGACACCCTGGCCGATAGCTTAACCTCGCTAGGCGAAGGTGGGCTTTTATGGCTACGCCAGCCCATCGCCTGGGCCAAAATAGAACCTGCGCCCGGCGAATTCAACTGGGCATCCCTGGATCGCGCTTTTACTGCCCTGGCCCAAAACGACCAACCTTTTAAACTTATTGCCGTGCTGCACACCACCCCTGCCTGGGCGCGACCCGCCAATACACCCTCAACCACCCCCCCCACCGAAATCAGCCACTTTGGCCGCTTTGCCCGCGCTTTTGCCGGGCGCTACGGCCGGCAGATTGACTATTACCAAATCTGGCACGAACCCAACCTCAGCGCCAACTGGGGCAACGCCTATGTTGACCCGGCGGCTTATGCCAACCTGCTCCGCGAAGCTGCCCTCAATATTCAGGATGTTGATCCCGCCGCCTTCATTATTACTGCGGCTTTAGCCCCCACCCTGGAACAAGGCCCCCTCAACCTGAACGACGTGACTTACCTGGATCAACTTTACCAAAACAAAGCTAACCGTTGGTTTGACATTGTGGCCGGACAAGCCTATGGTTTTGACTCTGAGCCGGCCGATCCGGCCGACCCCGATCTACTCAACTTCAGCCGGATTGAGTTACTGCGCCAAGTGATGCTCCACCACGACGATCCTGCTCCCCCAATCTGGGCCACGGCCTTTGGCTGGAACGCCCTCCCTGCCGCCTGGACCGGGCGGCTTTCCCCCTGGAAAAGCGATACGCCAGCAGCGCAGGCCCAACGCACCGCCGCCGCCATCCAATACGCCCGGCGCAACTGGCCCTGGCTCGGCCCGATGTTGGCGCTGCGGTGGGATACCACCGGTCTGGCCAACGATGATCCAGCGCAGGGGTTTGCCCTGGTAGAGACGCCCGAAGTTCTGGCAGCCATCCAAACGGCCACGGTCAAAGAAACTATCGCCACGCCGGGCCGTTACCCGGCCAACCATGCCAGCGGGCATTACAGCTCCGGCTGGCGCATGGCTCTGACCCAGGCCGATATTCCCCGCCACCAACCCCGCACCCTCACCATTCCTTTTGAGGGCACGCGCCTGGATTTAACCGTGCAGCGCGGCCCCTATCGCGGCTACCTGTGGGTTACGGTTGACGGTCAACCGGCCCCGGCTCTCCCGCAGGACGAGCAAGGCCGTAGTTACGTGGTGTTGTACGACCCCTTACGCGGCAACGAGGAGGTTACCCTGGGGCAAGGCTCATCCTCCGGCGCTCACGAAGCTATTATTGAAGCCGAAGGCGGTTGGGGGCAGTGGGCCATCAGCGGCTGGACGGTTTACGACGAAGCCGGAACACGCCCTTCATGGGTAGTTTTACTCTTGAGCAGCACTCTGGCTGTGGTCAGCGGCCTGGGCTTAAGCTTGAGTTTTTTTCCGGCGCTGATTAAACTTAGCAAAAAAGGTGGGGCAGTGGCGATAGCGTATTATGCCAAACTCGGCGAGAGCGGCCAGCTTATTTTTACCTTTGCCCTGGCCCTGGCCTTTTATTTTGCGCCCGGGTGGCTGGCCCTGGTCCTACTGCCGCTGCTGGCCCTGGCCCTTTTGCTGCGTCCTGATTTGGGGCTGGTGTTGATTGCCCTCAATGTTTCCTTTTTCCTGGCAACCAAACAGTTACCCGGCCAGCGTTTTTCGCCGGTTGAATTGGCCCTGGCCTTGACCACGTTCGGCTTTATCGGGCGATGGGTTTTTAGCCAAATCACAAATTACAAATTACAAATCCCCAAGCTGAAATCCCTTGATTGGGCGGCCCTAGCCCTGGTGATACTCAGCTACCTGGCCACCCTGGCCGCGCCCAATTTTGGGGTGAGCATGCGCGAGTGGCGGGTGTTGGTTGCGGAATCGGTTCTTTTCTATTTTCTGGTGCGCTTGGGCCGCGATTTTGGGCCATCGGGCGCTAACACTGCTCCGGGCTGGCGCTGGGCCTGGCGGCTGGTTGACGCCTTTGTGGCCGGGGCCGCCCTGCACGCCCTGCTGGCCCTGTACCTCTACTTTTTTACCAACCAATCCATTACCGCCGAGGGCGTGCGCCGGGTGATTGGGCCACTGTACGGCTCACCCAACAACCTCTCTGTGTTTTTAGACCGGGCCTGGCCGGTCCTGTTGGCTGTCGCTTTTTTGCCGGGGTTGCCCCAAGCAAACGAGGCCACGGCAAAAATCAGGCGCTGGCTGTACGGGGCGGGCTTTATGGTGGTCAGTGTGGCCCTCTTTTTGACCTTCTCCAAAGGCGCTTTACTCCTGGGACTGCCCGCCTGCATCGGGCTAATGACTCTGTTTTATGCGCTGCGCCACCATAAACGTTACTGGCGGCGAATGATTATCATCACCATCGGCTGTCTGGCTGTGATTGGCCTGGCCCTACTTCCCCTCAGCCAGACCCAACGCTTCCGCGCCACGTTTGACTTCAACCAGGGCAGCACCGGTTTTTTCCGGCTAAAATTATGGCAAGCCTCCCTGGCAATGCTGCGCGATAACTGGCCCCTGGGCGTCGGCCTGGATAACTTTCTCTATCAATATCGCACGCGCTACATCTTGCCCGCCGCCTGGCAAGAACCCAACCTGAGCCATCCCCATAATATTGTGCTGGATTTTGGCACACGTTTGGGCATGGGGGGCATTATCTTACTGCTATGGCTACAAGTTGCTTTCTGGGCCAACGCCCGGCGGCTGTATCAAAAAACAGCGGCTCCCCTGGTGTTGGGTTTGATGGGCAGTATGGTTGTTTTTCTGAGTCACGGCCTGGTAGATAACGCCTACTTCCTGGTGGACCTGGCTTTTACTTTTTTCCTCACGGTGGGGATCATCCAAAGACTGGGGGAACAGGTTGAAGCCCCGGCCTAACACTTATCTATTTGCCTACTTCATGCTATAATAAACCTGACCTGGAGGAAGCCGCCGCTATTTTTGAAAGGAGGGCAGGCCGTTATGTACACCATCATCGCACTCCTCCCCCCCGATCTGGTCATTGCTTTGGAGCCGCATCGTCAAAAATATAATCCCCTCGCCGGGGTGATCCCCCCCCATATTGCTATCCTTGACCCATTCCGTTTTCCTACCGACGCTCTGCCGATCCTTTATGAACACGTAACCGAAGTGGGAGAAACATATCCTCCGATAAAAGTATCGTTGGCCGGCTGGGATGTTTACGAGCGAGAAGACTATAGAATCCGCCTGCCCATTATTGCCGGCCAGCCGGAATTGATAGGCCTGCACAATGATTTGCTCACCGGCCCCTTGTGTTGTTTGGCCAATCACGAACAAGCCGGCTATTGCCCCCATATCATCGTGGGGCGATTTTCCACACAGGCTGAATTGAAAAAGGCTAGAAAAGATTTAAAGGGATTTGAACCCTTATTCACCTTCAGGATAACCCATGTGGAGCTGTTCCACCGGGATAAGCCAACTCAACCCTGGCGCAAGAAAAAACGTTTTACCCTGGAAGCCACGGTGCTCAGTCCCCCACGAAAGAAAAAGAGGATAAAAATAGAACCATGCGGCTAAAGGGTAGAGTGGGCCTGGTGACCGGCGGCGGTTCCGGCATTGGCGCGGCCATTGCCCAAGCCCTGGCCGCTGAAGGGATTAAAGTAGCCATTGCCGGGCGGCGGGCCGAAAGATTGGCCGAAACCGTAACAGTGATTAAAGCAGCCGGCGGCATCGCCCTGGACATTCCGGCCGATGTTAGCCGGGAGAGTGAAATCACCACGTTGGTGGAAAAGGTTAGGGCGGCCTTTGGCCCTATTGACATCCTGGTCAACAACGCCGGGATGCATGCCCGGCACGTCCCCATTCATGAGCACAAAACAAGCACCTGGGACAAAACAATGGCCCTTAATTTACGCACGCCCTTTTTGCTGGCCCGCGCAGTGATTCCAACCATGCGCCAGCGAAACTACGGCCATATTGTCAATATCAGCTCCATCGCCGGTCTGCACGTATATCCTGAGTCCGGGGCTTATACCATTTCCAAACACGCCCTGAATGCCCTCACCGAGCTACTTCAAGCGGAAAATCAGGCCTACAACATCCACGCTCACGCCGTGTGCCCCGGCCTGGTTGACGCGCCCATGGCCAACAGCCTGCCGACGATCAAAGAAAATATGCTCACCCCGGAGCAGATTGCCGAGCTGGTGCGCTGGTTGGTCACGCAGCCGGACAATGTTAAAATCAGCAACCCCATTTTAATTGATACGATGAAAAATCCGTGGCGTGAGCCGGAATGATCTTTAAAAATTCACCGTACCGGGAGATTAACTTTTTGTGATATGGAATTTAGCCAAAAAGAATTATATCAACTGATCAATATGGCCTCTCGCCCCCTCTGGCTGGTAGGCGCGGATTTGAGTGGGGCTAACTTGAGCCGGGCCAATCTGCAAAATGCAGACTTGGCCTGGGCCAATTTGGCCGGGGCCGACTTGCGCGGAACGGATTTAGAAAACGCCAGTTTGCGCAGCGCCAATCTAACCCAGGCCGACCTGCGCAACGCCAACTTGAAGAACGCCAACCTGGAAGGAGCCAATACGGAAGGGGTCAAATTCAAAGGGGCCGTTATGCCCGACGGCAGCACCCACTACTAACAATTTGCCGGTTTTGGGTGCGCTCACTATTTATCTCTGCTCTACTACTTGTTACTCGGCTACCCTGCTACCCTGTCAACTGCTCTCTCAACCACCAGGCCACTTGCCGGTTAATCTCCGACAGTAGGGTGAGCATAACGTGACTGGCCTTTTTTGCCTGGATGAACGCGGCTTGAGGCGCGGCCTGGTGCATGGCCCGGGCCATTGCGGGGGGAGCAATCTGGTCATAACCACTATAAATCAGTAAAAGGGGTATCTGCTTAAGCCGGCTAATATTTTCCAGCGGCTGCAACAGGCCAAACAGTTCAGCCGTGGTGTGCCGGCTAAAATAACCGCCGCTGCGCCACTCTTGCCAGATTTGTTTAACGCTTGCCTCTCTCAATAGCGATAACACCGGCGATTGGTAAAGTGTGCGCCATAACTCCTGATAGAATAGTGTCCGCCGATAGTGCCGCAAATGTACCGGGGTTTCCAGCACCACCAAAGCATCAAGCAAAGTTCCGGCCCCCGCTTCAGCAGTCCCATTTTCGACCAGACTTTTAATGGCCATCGCGCCGCCTAAACTGATCCCAATCAGCCCAACCCGGGTGACGCCCGGCTGCTGGCGCAAAAATTTAATAACCGCGGGAATAGTGGACAGGCACTGGGGGTAAGCCAGGGAACGATAACGATAATCGCCATGACCGGGCATGTCAATGGTCAGCACCGCCAGCCCTTCGGCCAACAACGCTTTCACCAAACGCCATTTAAAAAAAGTCTTGGTATCGCCCGCGCCGGGAACAATGCAAACTGCCGGACAACCGGCCCTTTTATCTTTTTCCTCAATCCCCTCCCCGCGAGGAGAATTAGCGGGGGACAAAGGCCACAACAGCAAACCGGGGATCATGTTGTCGCCGTCAGGGATTTGCACCGCCCGGCAACCGGCATGGGCGGGGTGATCCGGCGCAAAGAGTAGGTTGGGGTGAGGCGGCGGGGCAATAAACGAACCGCCCGCCAGCAAAATCATCACCGCCAGCGGCCCGGCTATTGGCGTCCACCCCAAAACGCTCCACCTGGCCGGCACTGTCATCGCCCCAACCAGGAGCAATAAAAACCCCAGGCCGTACCCGGCCAGACGATTTGCCCCCACCAGCGAAACTCCTCGCAATCCCCAAGTGGTTGAAATGAGCTGGCCCAAGCCTAAGGTGATCAGGAAAACGGCTAACGCAGTTGGCATAGTTTTCTTATCATACCCGGTTTTATTGACTCAATCAAACCAGAAACCAAATTCATCAAGATTGGCAAGTGATGGTTTCTGAGGTATTATCTTGGCCAGGTGGTATAGCTTTTTGGAAAAAGATTTTGAATTTTTACCGGGTAAGGGCAAGGCATTGTCCTGTCCTTACCCAAAAACATTATCTAAACAACTTATGTTGGCAGAACAAAAAACATCGTCCCACATCGGTTCGCTCAATGAAAAACCGCTACACGCGGCCCTTAAAGAATGGTACGCCCAACCCAACGACCAAGTTGAAGTAGCGGTTGATGGTTTTGTCATTGACCTGGTGCGGGGTGATTTATTGATAGAAATCCAAACCCGCAGTTTTGCCGGTATCAAACAAAAGCTGGCCAAACTGGTAGAACAACACCCCGTCCGGCTGGTCTATCCCATTGCCCAAGAAAAATGGATTGTGAAGTTGAGCGACGATGAAACCAGCCAGGCCAGTCGCCGCAAATCGCCCAAAAGAGGCGCACTGCTGGAGGTTTTTAAAGAGCTGGTCAGTTTTCCTCACTTGCTTCCGCATCCCCACTTTTCTTTGCACGTCCTGCTTATCCAGGAAGAAGAAGTGCGCCGTTTTGACGGCCGGCGTGGCTGGCGCCGGAGAGGCTGGGTAACGCACGAGCGGCGGCTGTTGCACGTTGTTAAACAACAACTTTTTGAAACCCCGGCAGAGTTGCAGGCCCTCCTGCCCGGCGAGTTGGCCGAACCGTTTACTACCGCCGAGCTCGCTTTAGCGACCGGCCAACCCCGCTGGCTGGCGCAAAAGATGGCCTATTGTTTACGCCAAATGGGCACGATTGAAGCGATAGGGAAACGCGGCAAGGCTGTGCTGTATACCCAAATCATCTGAAACCTTCCTTTCGCCAAGAAGCAGATAAAGCGGTGTTGCTATCGCTCCCAAAAATGCTATAATACCAGTGGCACATCTTGTGTAGAATTTATGTTCTTACACTAAATGTAGCAAAACAACGTTGGAGGCTACAATGGAAGTTGGAATTGTCCGCCAGGTAGATATTGACCAGCAAATGCAGGAAGCCTACCTGGATTATGCCATGAGCGTGATTGTGTCGCGCGCTCTGCCCGATGTGCGCGACGGTTTAAAGCCCGTGCATCGGCGCATCCTGTACGCCATGCACGATATGGGGTTACGCCCCACCCAACCCTACAAAAAGAGCGCCCGCATTGTGGGCGAGGTGCTGGGTAAATACCATCCCCACGGCGATGCGGCGGTGTATGAGGCCATGGTGCGCATGGCCCAAGATTTTTCTATGCGCGCTCCGCTGGTGGACGGCCAGGGTAACTTTGGTTCCATTGACGGTGACCCTCCCGCCGCCATGCGCTATACCGAGGCCAGGCAGTTTCCCCTAACCCTGGAAATGATGGCCGACATAGAAAAAGACACCGTTGACTTTGTAGACAACTTTGATAGCAGCCTGGTAGAGCCTAAAATCCTGCCTACCCGCCTACCAAACTTCCTGGTCAACGGCGCAGCCGGGATTGCCGTGGGCATGGCCACCAGCGTGCCCCCGCACAATCTGGACGAGGTTTGCGATGCCCTAATTTTTATACTGGACCGGATGATGCGGAACAAAGACGTGACGATAGATGAACTGCTAAAATACATCAAAGGCCCTGATTTTCCAACCGGCGGCGTAATCTACCGCTATGCCAGTAAAAACGGTGCCGACGAAGAAAGTGACTTGATCCGGTCGGCGTATGCCACCGGCCGGGGGCGGATTACCGTGCAGGCCAAAGTACACGTGGAAGAGATGAGCCGCAATCGCAACCGCCTGGTCATCACCGAGCTGCCCTACCAAACCAACAAGGCCAGCCTCGCCGAAAAAATCGCGGATTTGGCCCGCGACGGCAAAATTGAGGGACTGACCGACCTGCGCGACGAATCAGACCGGCAGGGCATGCGGCTGGTCATTGAATTGACCCGCACGGTAGAGCCGATGGCCGTTTTGAAGCAGCTTTTCAAAATGACCGCCCTCCAGATAACCTTTAGCATCAACATGCTGGCCTTGGTTGACGGTGAGCCACGCCTGCTCCCGCTTAAACGTTCCCTCCAACTCTTCATTGAGCATCGCCAGGAGATCATCACCCGGCGCAGCCAATACGAGCTGAACCAGGCCAAAAACCGCGCCCACATTCTGGAAGGGTTGCGCGTGGCCCTGGACAACCTGGATGAAGTTATTCAGACCATTCGCAGTTCCCGGACCGTAGACACTGCCAAAGCAAACTTGCGCAAAAAGTTCAAATTGAGCGAAATCCAGGTGTCTGCCATTTTGGACATGCCCCTGCGCCGGCTGGCCGCATTGGAGCGCAAGAAAATTGAAACCGAGTACAAGGAAGTCTTACAGTGCATCAAATACCTGGAAAAGCTACTCAAAACACCCAAACAGATTCTGGGCGTTATTAAAGAAGAACTGGCCGACTTAAAAACTCAATACGGCACGCCCCGCCGCACTGTCATCATTGACCAAGAGACGAACGGCGACAAACTGGTTACGGCCGGAGATTTGCTGCCCGATGAAGAGGTGGTGGTGTGCATCAGCCAGAGCGGGCAGATTTGCCGTTGGCCCGCCGGAAATGGCCTGGAACCGGCCCGGGGCCGGCAAAAAGACCCGCTGGTTGTGGCCACGCCGGCCCATACCCGCGATACCCTTTACCTGTTCACCGAGGATGGCCGCGCCGTGATTATCCCAATGCACCAGATACCCCAAGGCCAAACCCCAGGCGAGGGAGCCAATGTTGGCGAATTCAGCTCCGGCGCTCTCAAACCCGTTGTGGCGGGCCTGGCTCTGCCCCATACCGACGAACCGGAGGGGTATCTTTTCCTGGTATCCCGCCTGGGGCGGGTCAAACGCATCACCTTGAGCGATTTGGTTGCCGTGCGGGGCAACGAGGCCATAGTAATGGGCCTTGAAAAGGGCGACACGTTGCTGATGGCCTTTAGCACCGGGGGCAAAGACGAAGTAATGCTGGCCAGCGCCAAAGGCCAGGCCATCCGCTTTGCCGAGGAAGAGGTCCGGCCTATGGGTTTACCGGCCACTGGCGTATGGGGAATGAAACTGGCCAAAGGCGATGAATTGGCCGGGGCCGGGCCGGTCAAACCCCGCGGCGACCTGATTGTGATCACCCAACAGGGTCTGGGCAAACGCATGGCCTTGAGCCAATACCCCACGCAGGGCCGCTACGGCCAGGGCGTCATTGCCATGTCCCTGACCAAAGCCGCCGGTCCCATTGCGGTGGCCGCTACCGCCAACGCATCCGACCGGGTGATGATGATTTCTCAAAAAGGCAATAACAAAACCATCTACGCGAAGGCCCTGCCCAAACTGAACCGCAACCAAAAAGGGCAAGAGTTAATGGCCATCAGGGGCAAAGACCAGATGGCTCGCCTGGTGGTGTTGACGCAGTAAATAACTAAGTTCACACCGGGCAGAATATCAGGACATTTGAAAACCACAAAGGCCAGTCTGATAGCTGGCCCTTGTGGTTTTATTTTATTATTCTTGTGGATTTGAAGCTAACTTACAAACGGCACCAGATGCCACGGAAATGCTCCAATGACTGGGAACAGGAGGTGAATCCGCTCAAGCTTTCAATTTTTTGTTGTTTGGTCATGATTCACTGTTCCTTATTCAAGCTTGTACGCCTGTTTGGCCAGGCGATAGGCTACATCAATAACCATCTCCCGGGCATCTGCCAGATCAATCATGCCCCGTCCCACCAGCCCGGCCAGCCAGTTGGCGCTGGCGCGACGCCATACGTCGTGGCGGGCCGGGATGGAGAGAAAAGCGCGGGTGTCATCGTTAAAGCCAACAGTGTTGTATAAGCCTGCTGTCTCCATTACCTGGTCAAAAAAACGCTTCATCCCATTAGCGCTGTCGTGGAACCACCACGGCGGGCCGAGGCGCATGGCGGGATAATGGCCGGCCAGTGGAGCCAACTCGCGGGCGTAGGCGGTTTCGTCCAGGGTGAAGACGATGAAGGTAAAGTGGGGATTGTTGCCATATTTGTTCAACAGAGGGCGCAGGTTAAGCGTAAACTCGGCTTGTTCGGGAATATCGGCGCCTTTGTCAAGGCCAAAATGGTTGAAGATGATGCGGTTGTGATTACGGATAGCGCCGACGTGGAACTGCATGACCAGACCATCCTCAACCGCCATCCGCGCATTTTCCATAATCATGTGGGCGGTGAAACGATGCGCATCGTCACGGGAGACCTGGCCAGCCAGGGCGCGTTGAAAGATGGCCTCGGCTTCCGGGGGACTCAATTCGGTGGTATAAGCCGAGATAGCGGCATGGTCGGTAGCGGTGGCGCCCATGGTTTTGAAATACTCCCGCCGGTTCTCCAGAGCCTGGATAAAGGAGCTATAAGAGTTAACCGCAATGCCGCTAATTTTACTCAAGGCGTCAATATTCTTTTGCCAGCCCGGGGTCAGCAGGTTGACCACTGCGTCGGGCCGGAAGGTGGGGCGGATGTTCCCTGGCCAGCCGGAGTTTAAGATGGCCTGATGAGAGGTTAACGGGTCGGTGGCCGCATCGGTGGTGCAAAGCACTTCAACGTTAAATTTCTCAAACACCGTGCGCGGGCGAAATTCCGGCGAAACCAATTTTTCGGCAATCTGGTCGTAAATGGCCTGGGCCGTGTCGCCGTCCAATTTTTCTTCTACGCCAAAGACCTGGTACAGTTCTTGGGTGAGCCAGGCTCCCGAAGGCGTGCCCCGGAATAGATAAAATTTTTCGGCAAAGGTTTGCCAGATTTTGCGGTGATCCTGTTCCACTGGACGGCCGTCAAGGCGCGGCACGCCCATTGCCTCCACCGGAATGCCCTGCGAATAGAGCATGCGGAAAATGTAGTGATCGGGGATAATGAGCAAATCAACCGGCGAGCCAAAAGTGGCCGCCTGGTCAACAAACAGGTGGGGGTCTACATGCCCATGCGGGCAAATCAAAGGCAGGCCGGCCACCGACTCGTATAGTTCTCGCGCCACGCGGCGCTGCGTTGGGTCGGGGGCAAAGTATCGGTCCGGGTCCAGGGATAATTTGGCCATAGCAACACTCCTAAAAAATGGTGAATAGTGAATGGTGAATGATTAATTGTTAATTTGTGATCACGCTCCATAGGCTTAGTTGGTTAGCGGTTGGTTTCTACTTCTTCTTTTTTGAACCACCCCGGCGCGGCGCTTTTTTCGGACATTGCTTCCAAGGGGTCGGTTGGCGCGGGCATGGGGGGGTAATCGGGATCAGCCAGATTGTGGATGAGTTGGTCAATCCGAATGGGTTTGCCCGTAGCGATGGAGTGGTTGGCGGCTACCCCGGTTAAAATAGACCACGCCCCGGCGCGATAATCGGCGGCCCGTTTGTATTTATCCGCAGCCGGGTTGGGGGCAAACAAATCCTTTATCATCACCGGGTCGGCGCCGCCGTGACCGCCCTCGCTTTGCCAAATTTCAACCTCATAGGGCGGTTGGGCATGGGGATAAATTTTAGTTTGAGTACCTTCCGTCATCAATTCTCCGGGCACCGAGCCATCACCGCTGAAATAGACCGTTTCCTGGCAAATGTGTTCCAGACGGCCTTTAACGCCATTGAAGGTAATCACGTATCCTTCCCAGGGCATAAACGAATGGAGCGAATAACTCATCATGGCCCCGCTGCGGTACTGCACTATCACGCTCATTGTGTCTTCAATGTCAATGTCGGCGCCAAAAACGCATCTATCCCGGAAGTAGCCGTCATGCTGTTCATTTTCCAGGTAGAGCTGTCTGAGTTCGGCATAGTTGCGCAAATCCAGGTGAAAGGAACATTTTTCGGCGGCGGGGCAATCCAGGCAACGTTCGCCGCGATTGGCCAGGCCATATCGTTCAGCCGTTTCAGGCCGATAAAAATTTTGCGCGCCTGTGGCGTAGACGGTTTCCGGCACGGTTGAAAGCCACCAGTTTACCAGATCAAAGTGGTGGGTGGCTTTATGCACCATCAGGCCGCCGGAGTTACGCTTGTGGCGGTGCCAGCGGCGAAAATAATCGGCGCCATGCCGGGTATCCAGCAACCAGTGGAAATCAACCGATACCACGTTGCCAATAACGCCCGACATCAGCAGTTCTTTAAGCTGGGTTCGCGGCGGCGCGTAGCGATAATTGAAGGTGACGGTGCATTGGCGATTGGTTTTCCGGCAAGTATCAATGATCCGCTGGCACTTTTGTTCATCGGTGGTCATGGGCTTTTCGGTCATCACCTCACAGCCCAGTTCCATCGCTCGGCAGATGTATTCATCGTGGGTACTATCCTGGCTGGTGACAATGACCACATCCGGCCTGGTTTCGGCCATCATCCGGTCAAATTCATCGGCCCGGTAGGTTTTTACCTCAACCCCATCTTCCCGGAGCAGTGCTGATCGCAATTGCAAACGTCCCTCGTTAGTGTCGCAGAGGGCGACTAATTCGCTGGTATCAGGATACTCTTCCACAATGGCCCGTGAAAATAGCAGCGAACGATGTCCGACCCCCACCTGAACATATCGTTTTTTCTCCATAAAATTTCTCCTTAAACGGTTATTCTCCCAAAAAACATACTATTCCGGCCGCAATTCCCCTGGCCACCACTTTGGACCGCTGTTCCAGCAGATAGCGGTCGTCCAACAAAAAACCGGCTTCAATGATAGCGCCGGGAGTGAGCGGGTGAATTTCATTGAAGGCGTGATAGTTGGTCATGTTATCCGTGATGCTGGCCGGGTGCTGGGACAGGCCGGTGTAAATTGCATATTCTTGATTGAGACAGGCCACCAGCGCATCTTCGGCTTCGGGAATAGCGCTGTTGGTTACTCTGGCCACTTTGAAGCCGGTAGCGCCGGGAATATTGCAGCTATCCGCGTGAATGCTGACCAGGGCATCGGCCTGGTACTCGGTCAAACGGTCGTCATACTCATCCAATAAGTCGGCCTCAATACCGCGTCGTTGTAACAGGTCTACCACTTCAAGCGCAATCATATAGTTAATTTCCGCTTCGGTCAAACCATCGTCACAAACTGCGCCGGGGTCATAACCCTTGTGGCCCGCCACAATGCCAACCAAAGGCTTTTGAGTATCTCTTGTTGGTTGGCTGGTTGTAGGAGTGACGGTGAGAATGAATGGCGAGGATGGCGGCGCTATCTGGATCACCGGCTGTTCTTCAGGGCCAAACAATTTAAAGCCCAAAAGTATGGTTACCACTGCCAAAACAAGCATGGTTATGGCAAACATAGTATATCTACTGCGCCGGGCGGCGGTCTGTTGCCCGGCCTGGTTTTGTTTTGACTTTCGCGTTTGAGGCATAAAATTATGATAGCATGGTATTTTAATTTCGTCTATAATGATTATGTAATGTTTGCCCCTCATAACTCAACATCACATTGACACAAAGCAAGTATATCAATACAATAGAAAATGATTCTGGATATTAACCGATTTCCGGGTTAACCTGATAGGGATAAAAAATGGGTGAAAAAATTCTGGTGATAGATGATGATCCGGTTTTATTGGGTCTAATTGAAAAAAACCTGAACGCCCGCGCCTACGAAGTGTTTATGGCGGCCAATGGAGAAGATGGCCTGCGGCTGTTGGAAGAAACAAGACCACATCTGGTTATCTTAGACGTGATGATCCCCGGTCTGAACGGCTGGGAAGTCTGTCGCCGCATTCGCAAAGTCTCAACGGTGCCGGTGATTATGCTCACGGCTTTAGGCTCTCAAGAAGATATTGTCCGTGGTTTAGAGGCCGGGGCCGATGATTATTTGGTAAAACCATTTCTTAAAGATGAGTTGTTGGCCCGGGTTTCGGCGGTATTGCGCCGTGCCAGTATGCCCCCCCCTTCCTCAAGCGCTCCCTTACGTTTTGGCAATGGTGAATTGGTTATTGACCCGGCCACACGCCAAGTAATGGTCAGAGGCCAGCCAGCCGATCTAACCCCCACCGAGTTTGAGTTGTTATTATTTATGGCTTACCGGCCCGGTCAAATTGTGCGCACGGAACACATTTTTGAAAATGTTTGGGCCTATGATACGGATAAAAATATTGAAAACGTAAAATGGTATGTTTGGCGTTTGCGTAAAAAGGTGGAAAAGCAACCCGGCAATCCCAAATACATTATCACCGAGCGCGGCGTGGGTTATAGATTCATTCCCAATTACGGAATGTCACAGTTAGAAACAGACGCGGCCTGACCTGGACGGTGCTGCCTGTTACCATCTCCAAAATTGTCAAAATAAAAATAAAAAGATATTATTGCCCTCTCACTGCTTACTTCTCAAATCAATTCAATGAGCTAAAGAGAATTTAATATGACCACAATTATTGTAATTCCAACTTATAATGAGGCTGAAAACATAGCCGCCATCACGGCCGAACTTTTTACCCTGGAAGTTGACGAAGATTTACAGATTCTAATTGTTGACGACGATTCGCCGGATGGCACCGGCCAGATAACCGACGAGTTGGCCCAGAACTGCTATCCGGGACGCCTGCACGTGCTTCATCGCCGGGGTAAATTGGGTTTGGGCACGGCTTATGTGACCGGTTTCAAGTGGGCGCTGGAACATAACGCCGACTATATTATTCAGATGGACGCGGACTTTTCCCATTCGCCCACCTACATTCCCCAAATGCTGGAAAAAATGGCCGGCCATGAGGTGGTGGTAGGGTCTCGTTATGTAAGCGGCGGCGAGTTAGACGAGCGCTGGGGGTGGGGACGCTGGCTGTTGAGCTGGTTTGCCAACTCGGTGTGGACCCGGGGGATTTTGGGCGTACAGACCAAAGATGCGACGGCGGGGTTTAAATGCTGGCAAGCCAGCGCCTTACGGCAGATTGGGCTGGACCGAATTACTTCAAATGGTTATGTGTTTCAAATAGAAATGGCGTTTGTGTCGGAAAAGCTCAACTTCCGTATTCTGGAAATCCCGATCTATTTTGAAGATCGCCGCATTGGCCAGAGCAAAATGTCGTGGCCGGTAAAAATAGAGGCAGCCCTGCGGGTGTTTGAAATTCGCTGGCGACACCGCAACGTAGAGCCTATGCCTCTGTCCCCCTCAGCCCAGATATAGGAGTGTTCCGCTTGTCCAAAGCCATTAACCGGCACGACTTCCTGGCCGCGCTGATTCTACTCATCCTGCCCTTAACGCTTTTTTGGTCCGTCACCATTGGGCCAAATACGCTCCTCCCGGTTGATAATCTTTTTGCTTATGAACCCTGGGCCTCCTCTAAAGAAGCCCTCAATGTGGGTCGGCCGCAAAACCAGCTTCTCTCGGACCTGATTTTGGAGAACTACGTTTGGAAAAAGTTTATCCGGGAGACTATAGCGGCCCGTCAAATTCCCCTGTGGAATCCCTACATTCTGTCGGGCCAGCCGTTTCTGGCCAATGGACAGCACTCGGCCCTTTATCCCTTTAGCCTGCTGTTTTACACTTTGCCCTTAAGCAAAGCCTACGGCTGGTTTACCGTTAGCCAATTATGGCTGGCGGGTCTGTTTATGTACATCTTTGTCCGCGCGCTGCAGGCCGGGCGATTGGGGGCTTTGTTGGCGGGCCTCACCTATTCCCTCAGCGGCTTTTTTGTGGTGAGCGTGGTTTTTACCATGATTATCGCCAGCGCGGTCTGGCTGCCCCTCATTTTGTCCTTTATTGAGGTGATTATCCGCAAGCAAGAGAACAAGGGGCGGGTGGGTTACTCTCCAATCCCTTACGTGGTGGCCGGGGCGCTGGCCGTGGGGCTGCAGACGCTGGCCGGACACGTTGAGATCACTTACTACACGCTCCTGGTCAGTGGCTTTTATGCTTTTTGCCGCCTGCTCATTTTGGGACAGCAGCAGAATACGCCACGGTTTGCCTTACGCCTGGCCGGCTGGTTACTGGTAATAGGAGGATTAGGCCTGGGGCTGGGCGCGGTGCAACTGGGGCCTATGTACGAGATTGTCACCCAAAATTTCCGCGATAACTCCGTTACTCTGGCCGACGTGCGCGGTTGGGCTTTGCCCTATCGGCGCATTGCCAGTTTCATTATCCCCAACTTCTTCGGCAGCCCCGCCCATCACGGTTATTTTGACGCAATTAGCTGGGGCTGGCAAGCCCTTGGCCTCAACGCCAATGGAGAAATCAATCCTCTCTGCCCCCACTGTACCAGTTGGGATACTAAAACCTCGGTTGAGGCGGGGGCTTATGTGGGTATTTTGCCGTTAGCTCTGGCTATCTTAGCCATTGCTCAAGCTATTCATGAAACATTCAAACGCACAAACGCACAAACATTTAAACGCTATGTATTCATTTTTGCTCTGTTGGCCGCGCTCTCGCTCCTGTTCGCCTTTGGCACGCCGCTGTACGCCCTCCTCTTTTACGGCCTGCCCGGCTGGAACCAACTCCACTCGCCCTTTCGCTGGATTTTTCCCTACACCTTCAGCCTGGCCGTGCTGGCGGGATTGGGCGCAACCTATTTAAACCGGCTGGTCAGCGCCAGGCGGACTCCTCCCCGTAATTCCCGGTTTGACGCAAAGCCTCCCTCTAACTTCCAAAGGAGGGAGGATCAACTACCCCCACCACCCTACATCCTTGCCCCATTGTCCTTCCCGGGAACCCTCTCTCACCGTCTTGGCTGGTTACTTTTCTGGGGTGGGTTGATCGGGGTCGTGACCATGCTCGTCGCCCTTTTCATTCCTGCGCCTTTCATCCAGATTACCACTTTTGTTTTTGACCACTCTGGCCTGGCCCAAAACGCTTTTGCCAACGGCCGCCAATTTTTTGGCTACCAGTGGCCCAACTTCTTTAAGTTCTTTCTGATGACTATGGCCGGCGGAGCCGTCCTGCGCATCGTCTGCTGCCCCATCTTTCTTCCCTCTCTGAAAAAAGGAGGGCGGGGCAGGATCAATGCCTGGAAGCCTCTCGCCATCATCCTCATCAGCCTTGATTTACTGCTGGCCGGAGCCGGCTTCAATCCCTCGGTTGACCCCGCCCTGCTCAACTTTAAGCCGGAGGTAGTTAAATGGCTGGAAGCGCGGCAGGCGGAAGACCCTCTTTTCCGGCTCACCAGTTTCGACACCCCCGCTGGGCGCGGCAACAAGGTCTTTCCGGCCAATGCGGGGATGTACAGCAACCTGTTTGACGTGCGCGGCTACGACAGCATCATCCCGGCCCAATACGCCCGCTTTATGCAGCTCATCCAAAAAAACGGCGACCTCCTCTTCAATCGGGTGGGGCCGCTCTATACCGTTGACTATACCGCTCTGGATTCCGCCCTGCTGGACTTACTGGGCGTGCGTTACTTGCTGACCACCGTCAACATCAACCACCCCATCTATCAACTGGTTTACGATCACGAAATTAAAGTTTATGAAAATCTTGACGCCCTGCCCCGCGCCTTTTTGGCCCAAAACGCCGTCACTTCCGCCGATTTCCCCAAACCGCCTAATCTGGCTGAAATGGACCAGGAGGAATACGCCCTGCGCAGCCTCAATCCCCACCAACAACTCATCCTTGATGGCGAAAACAACGGCCTGGGCCGCGATCTGACCCCCGCCGACGCCGGGCCGCTCTCCCGGGCCAGACCCGGGGTGGAGATTATTGAATACACCCCCAACCAGGTCACATTGACCGCCCGCCTGGACCAACCGGGCTGGCTGGTTTTGGCCGATACCTATTTCCCCGGCTGGCGAGCCTATGCCAAAACCCCGGTGGAAACAGAAGAGATTGAACTGACCCTGCACCGGGCCAACGGCAATTTCCGCACGATTTATCTCCAGCCCGGCCAGTGGCAGGTCCGCTTCCGCTACAGCCCGCGCAGTTTCCAATTGGGTCTGTATGGCTCGTTCCTGGCCTTTGTTACGTTGGTTTTTCTGCTGGGTTATTGGGCCTGGGGAAAATTGTACCGGGAGCATGAAACCGACTCTCCCATCAAGCGGGTGGCCAAAAACAGCCTGGTGCCAATGGTGCTGGCCCTCTCCAACCGGCTGATTGACTTTGCCTTTGCTATGCTTATGCTACGCATTTTGCAGCCGGAAGGAGCCGGGCGCTATGCCTTTGCCGTGGCCTTCATCGGCCTCACCGAGATAGTGACCCGCTACGGCCTGGGTACGCTGGTTACCCGCGAAGTGGCCGCCGACCACAACCGCCGTAATCGCTATCTGGCCAACGTGTCCATCTTACGGCTGGTATTGTGGCTGGCCGCGCTGCCGGCCATGGCCGCCATCCTGGGCCTGTACATGCTTTTTGGCGACATCACGCCCGAAGTGATCATCACTATTGCCATCCTGGCTATTGGCACGCTGCTCAGCAACCTCTCCGACGGCCTGACGGCCATTTTTTACGCCCACGAAAAAGCCGAATATCCGGCGGGCATCGCCTCAATGACGGCGTTGGCGCGGGTGAGTGTGGGGGCGCTGGTGCTGCTGTTGGGCTGGGGCATTATCGGCCTGGCCGGGGCGTCGTTGGCGGCCAACCTGGTGGCGTTTGCCAGCCTGGGGTACATTCTGGTGGTAAAAATTTTCCGCCCCTTCCTGGCCCCTGACCGCGGCCTGCAAAAAGAGATGATGGCCGAAAGCCTGCCCCTGATGATCAATCATCTGCTCTCAACCATCTTCTTCCGCATTGACGTGTTCATTCTCCAACCCACCTGGGGCGACCAAGCCGTGCGCTATTACAACGCCGCCTACAAATACATTGACGGCATCAACGTAATCCCCCAATATTTCACCCTGGCCCTCTTTCCCTTGATGAGCCGCTTTGCCGCCAACTCGCGCGAATCGTTGGTGCGGGCTTACATTTTGAGCCTACGTTTTCTGCTTATCCTGGCCCTGCCCATTGCCGCCGGCACGCCCTTTATTGCCCGCGAACTCATTCTTTTTTTGGCCGGGGAACAATTTTTGCCCGACTCAATGATTGTGCTGCAACTATTGATCTGGTTTTTGCCTTTCAGCTTCATCAATCAGGTCACACAATATGTGCTCATAGCCATCAACCAACAGCGCCACCTGACCGGCGCGTTTGTCATTGGCGTTTTGTTTAACGTGGTGGCCAATCTCATATTTATTCCCCTGTACGGCTACCGGGCTGCGGCCGTCACCACTATTTTCTCTGAGTGGGCTTTGTTGATCCCCTTCTACCTGCTGGTGCGCAAAAATCTCTGCACCGTGCCTTGGTTTGATATTGTGTGGCGGCCAACGGTTGCTGCCGCAGTGATGGGCAGTGTGCTGTGGTTCATCGGCGATGTTAACTTCTTCCTGACCATCGGTATTGCCGGGGTGATCTACCTGATTACCCTGGCCCTGGTTGGCGGATTGACCCAGCAAGATATGCGCCTGGTCTGGCGGGCGATTCCCTTACGACCATGGCAAAAAAACACTGACCCCCACCCGGCCACAAGATTCTGACATATATGCGCTCGGCCAGCAGCTTTATTATGTCTTCCCCGGCTACTGGCCGTAAACCGTTGTATCCGGTCTGAAGGCGGCCCAGGCAAACCAAAAATAAGGATGACCCAAAACAGGTTCAAGCTGCGATCCGGCCAATTCACCGCTGATGGCCCGACCAAACACGTTCCATTCACTGCCGGTTTCATTGTCGGTGATAACGCCCTTATCGGCGGTAAAGGTCAATTTCTGCCCGTCAACTTCCGGATTAAACATCCCGGCAGAGCCAACCTCCCTGGACTCTTCGATAATGCCTTGATCCAGGGCCGACACCTGGCCGGGTTTGTAAAAAATCACCGCCCGTTGACCGTTTAACGTATCCTCGATGACCCCTTCTTCAGCAATCACGGACATGGGATAGGCCACGGCCATATCGCCGGAGAAGTAGCCCAACACGCGCGCTGTCGCCGGTAGGCGAGGGTCAGGCGTGCCCTGGAAGAGAAACGGTTGCGCTGAAGAGTCGTAACCAACATAGGGATTACGGCCATAAGCACGCCCGCTGGCGGATAATACTTGACCGGTGGGATAAGCCTCTTTAAAATCTTGCCAGGAGACCAGTTGGGCCGGCAGCATTTCCAATTGCACGCCCGTCATATCGCCCACAATAGCCTGGCCTGTGAATTGCTGCCACCAGGAGAGAGTTTTGTTGTCCCACATAATCAGGTTGCTATGGCGCAGGTTGCCGGAAACGCCAAAACGTAACACCTCGCCGTCAACCTCACGTTTAAAAACAATGCCGGCATTACACAACGGGCAGAAAGTTACGGCTACGGGCAAACTGGCAATCTCGTCATTGGCAATCTCATGGCGGGTCAGAATGGCCAATGGATAAGCCTTGGCCTCGTCGCCCACCGCCAGGGCGATGACCGGTTGGACATCGGCCAGCCATTCGTCACCCTCGGCAATCGAGTCAAATTGCGGGTTGTCAAGCGGAGGGATGCCGTCGGGTGGGGGGCCGCCGGAGACAATGTCGGCATAGTCAACATTATGCAGGCAAAAATTGGTAGCCAGGTCACTATCTGGGTCTATAATATCTGCCGGCACCAAATCGGCCAGGTCGTCGGCGGCCCACAATTCAGGCGAAAAACGAACAGACGCGCCGGCAAAGGGATCGTCACACGCGGCGGAGTGATCGCCGGATTCGGCTGTTGGTGGTTGTTGACCCGCATCGCTCGACGGGTTCATCTCGGCTTCATTCGTCTCTGCCGCCGGCGCTGCCGTGGTATTACTTTTTTCAGGCGTAATCTGCTCCCCGGCCGCTGCAACTTGGGGTGATACCTTCTCTTCGTCTGCCAACGTTGGCGATGTTTGGCGGCTGGCTGTTTCCGCCGCGGGCGGTGAAGCATTACACTGCGCAGCCAGCACAGTCAAACTCACCAGCCCAAGCCATAATAAATGCTTCATCATTCACCATTCCTTATTACCCAATCAATTTTTATCAGCGCATAAATGATATGACGTTTGACGTTTTTTCTGTAGGTCCTCTTACCGCATTGCTTTGACCAGTTTGGGAATCAAAAACCAATACAGGGTAGCATCACCGGCTTGCAACTCACTCCAGCTGGCAATATTTACCCCAAAACAAAGCAAACCGGCCGTAGGAATACGGATAGCCCCATCATCGCTCCACGCCTGCTCAACTCTGGCCGAAAGTAGGGCCGCAGCGGTTTCTTCGGTGGCAGGGTTGTGACCAACAAGCAGAACCCGAACCACCTTATCAGGCAAATTCTGTAAAGCCGCAATCATTGCCGCGTTGCCGCTGCCATAAAAAGACTCCTCCCACTGAATCCTCTCCTTGGGGTAGTGGCACGTTTCGGCCACCAACTCGGTGGTTTGTTTAGCTCGTAAAGCGGGAGAGGATAGGATTACGTCTGGAACCGCGTCAAAGAGCGCCAGCACTTCCCCCATTCGGGGCGCGTCTTTTAGGCCGCGCTTGGCCAGGGGGCGATCAAAATCCGCCAGGCCGGGATCGCCCCAATCTGATTTGGCGTGTCGTAACAGCAGAACCGTCTTCATAAATTTGCTCCTTTTACTCTCCTCATTATTATACACTAGCCAATGATGTATATCACCGTTTTTCTTGCAGCGTTTGTTTTAGCCTTAATGATTACCCCTATCGGCGGCAAAGTGGGGCAAACTTTGGGTTTAACAGACCGCCCCGGCGGGCGGCGCACCCACCGGGGCGAGATTTCTCGCCTGGGGGGGATGGCCCTGTTCGCCGGATTTATGGGGGCGGGCTTGCTGGTTTTTGGGTTGAGCGCGTTTGAAGTTTGGCCGCCCATTGGCCCTGAAGACCGGAAATTACTGGCCGGGGTGTTGCTTGGCAGCAGTGTGATTTTCATGTTTGGCTGGTGGGACGATTGGCGAGAATTGTCGGTCTGGCCTCAATTTGCCGCCCAATTGGGGGTCGCCCTGATCGCGATTGGGTTTGATATTATTATTGAACGGGCCACGCTGCCGATTTTTGGTTTTAAGATTTTTCCGCCGTGGCTAACTTATCCCCTAACTATCTTCTGGATTATGGGCATGATTAACACGGTCAACTGGCTGGATGGTCTGGACGGACTGGCCGCCGGCGTAACAGCCATTGCCAGCCTGCTTTTTGCCGTTCACGCCTACAGCCTGGGGCAAACCATGGTCGCCCTTTTTCCCCTGGCCCTAGCCGCCGCCTGTCTTGGTTTTTTGCCTTTCAACTTTTATCCGGCCCGGGTTTTTATGGGCAGCGGCAGCATGTTTCTGGGTTTTGCCCTGGCTTCCCTATCCATTTTGGCTCCGGCCAAAGTGGCCACGGCGCTATTGGTGCTGGGCATTCCCATTATTGACGTGGCCTGGGTAATGATCAGACGCTGGCAACAACGGGGGAACCCTGCCGCAGCCGGGCGCGACCATCTGCATTACCGCCTGCTTGATCTGGGCTTAAGCCAACGACAAATCGTGTCTCTCTACTATCTCTTTTGCGCCACGTTTGGCTTGCTGGCACTACTCATCGAAGTCCGCCTGTTCAAGCTGATTGCCCTGGGCGTGATGGGCAGCCTGACGTTAATCCTGCTGTGGTGGTTGGCGAGACAAGATGGCCAAGTAACAAAGTAGCAATGTAACAAGGTAACAGGGTTTTATGAGTAGTTGCCACCTTGCTACCTGCTACCCTGCTATACATACCCCAACGAACGATACCACTCCAAAGTCCGTTGCGCGCCCTCGGCAAAGGTACCGGAAACAAAGCCCAATTCGCGTTCAGCCTTACTGGAATCCACCAGCCAATCGGAAAAAACATAAGGTTCCAAGTTTTTGGGGTAAAACGGCTCGCGCTGGGTAAAAAAGGCAATATCTTCCAAGATTTCGGCAAATTGAATCATCATCCAGCCGGGGAAGTTAATCCGCCAACTGCTGCGGTTGGCCAGGCGACTCACAGTTTGGTTTGCTTCTTTGTGCGAAATGCTTTTATTGGAGACATTATAAATCTGGCCCACTTTACCTAACTTCAGCGCCGCTGCAATGGCTTTGGCCGCATCGCCAACGTAGCAAGGAAAGATAATGTGCCGCCCCTGGTGAACCTGCACCCGCCAGTGGCGCAAAAATTCCTCAAAGAAAAGACGGTTGAAAGCGTAATGCCCATGCGGGCCATACAACGCGCCCAGGCGCAAAATAACCACCGGCAAACCTTTGCTCACGTAGCCCTGGGCCAATCGCTCACCCAAAAATTTGGTTTGAGCATAGTTATCCGTTCGATAGGGACGGCAAGGCGTTTCCTCGGTGATAACCACTCCTGGCTTTTGCGGGCCAACCACAATAATGGTGCTGATGTGGACAAACTTTTTAATTCCGGCGGCCAGAGCTGCTTCCAAAACATGGTGCGTGCCGTCAACGTTGGTTTTGATAAAAGGCTCCGGCGGCCCCCACAAACGGAAATGGGCCGCTGCATGGATAACGTACTCGCAATCCCGCATAGCGATGCGCAAGGAGTCAGGCTCCACCACATCGCCCTGCACAATCTCCACTTTATTCAATTTGCCTAAAAAGGAAGTGTCACTCGTTGAACGAGCCAGAGCTTTTACCCTATAGCCCTGGCCCGCTAAATATTCGCAGAGATTCTTTCCCAAAAAGCCGGTAGCGCCAGTAACAAGAATCAATTGTTGGTTCCTTAAGTATTGTATTGTTTGCCAGTGGCAATAATTTAGAAATCAAAAGTGAGAAAAAACGGATAGATCATCCAACCTTCTAATTTCTATTTTCTCATTTCTCACGATCACCTGTTCGTCAACAATAAATTCAACGCCTCGGCAGCCGGAGTAAAGAGGGGATTATATTCCAGCGCCGCCTGAAAATCCGCTTCGGCGCCGGGTTGGCCGGTAGCGTGTAAAGCCAGGCCGTGATAATAGTAGGCTTCTTCCAACCCTCCCGTGCCCTCCAGCGTGGCCGCGGTCAGGTCCAGCACATCCTGATAACGCCCGACGGCATAATAAGCCTCAAAGGGCGCAAATTGATACCACAGCCGCCGCCAGTGCAGGCCCAGTTGTCTGGCCCGGTCAAACGCAACCACCGCTTCTTGCGGCCGGCCCAGGCGCGTTAAAGCTTCACCCTGATTGAAATAGGCAATGGCGTCGTTGGGATTGGCCGCAACCTCTGCCTGGGCCTGGGCCAGGATTCGCTCGTACATACGGGTATTGTCTAAATCAGCGCCAATGATGGATTTGACCGTATCTGCCTGCGCCGGCGCATAGACCACAATATACAAATTATTGAAAACCCGCCAATCGGCCGCAAACTGTTCATAACTAACCTTATAATCAGGGCCATTGAGCGAGTCAAACGTATTAAACTGGCCGGTCGCATCGTCATAGCCCGTAATCAGACGATAATGGCCCAAACCGTCGCCCTCATGGACGAGCCACGTTTCGGCCATCACCGGAATGTCATTACTGAGAAACCTTTTGAGCTGCTCAAGGGTGCCCCCCTGGCGCACAATCGCTTCCAAGCCGGTGGTGCGAGCATAAGCAGCCAACTCATGGGCGCTCACGTTTTTGTCGTCTCGATTGGGTTTGAGGGCCGGAGCCGCCTCTGCCTGGGTTTCAGGCCGGCCATAATAACTCATATACATGGTCAGGGTGGCCGGGCCGCAGTTGTTCCAGGTTTGCCATTGATGGGCAACACCGCGCAATTGCACGCTGTCACCGGACGAGGGCAATGGCGCGACATTCTCTAAGGGCGCGGTCTCCTCCGGCGACTCTGCAAGCACAAGGCCATCGCCGGTTACATTGATAGCCGCTGGAATAATGTCGCCGGCGGCAGGCTGTTGGATAATAGGCGGTATCTTCATCTCTATTTGGCCGTCCTGGGCCGGGACAACCGCTGCCGCTGCCGTTGGGGCCGGCGTGGGCAGGTACTCTGGATGGGGCACCAGCTTGCGATAGTAGGTGCGGGCCCGATAAGAAAGGTTATCCAGATGGCTACTGAGGTTGGGGAGAATAAGGCCCACCATAATGGCCACCGTCGCCAGTAAGGCTCCCAGGCCCATGCCAAAAATCAAGGCCCCGCCTTTGGTGACCGTCTTTTTTTCATAGGGACGTCTGGGACGCGATTCACTCCACATCAGTCATCCCTGGTATAACGACTTACGGTAAAGCGATAAAGTTCAACCGGTTCATCAGGCCCAATCCCGGCTTTGCGCCGGACCAACTCCAGTTGGCGCGGCACGCTGTCAACCGCAGCAATATCAGGCAAGAGCAAGGCCCGGCGATAGCCTGACTGGACCAGCACCCCGTAAACTTTCTCATCCAACTCGCTCGTGTCTGAAACAGGCTCCAATTCGCTGAGAACATCCACTTTCACATCCAGACCTTCTATTTCAGCCGCCGTCATCGGGGGAAAACGGGGGTCATCCGTAGCTGAAGCAATGGCCGTATGGATGATGGCCTCGGCCAGATTTGGCTCGGTGGGAGTGATGGTGCCGCGACACCCCCGCAGCATGCCGTCCGCCGTGTGCAGCGATACAAATACCGCCCCAGGGACAGCCATTTCTTCAGGCAATGGATCGGGGGGGGATATGGTTTGACCTGTTTTCAAAAATGTCTCTATGGCTTGATACGCCAAAGCAACAAAAGAATGCACTTTATTCTCCTAACCCGGAAGAGCCGGAATCAAAAAAAATAATGTTGCCGGAACTTCTTATACAAAAACCCAAAAAAGTCACTGGTTGGGGCCTAACCCGGATCAACCGGAATTAGAAACGAGAAATCTAAGGTAAATACCGGTAAACTGATAACTTCTAATTTAACAACAGGACTTTTCGGCTAACAATAAAGTTGTTTTGACTTAACCAATTTGGTATAATTAGGGCAATTCCAAAAATTTCCAGAGAAAATAGCAGGAAAAAATATGCCACCTTCAGAGGCCCAAGTTAGAGTGCCACAACCGCAAAGTCCATCCCAGCAAGCGCCCCAACAACCGCCCCAACCACGCACGCCCCGCGGCGCAGCGCAACGCCGGTTGAGCGGCCCCACACCCAGAAGTTTGAACCAGGTTTTAAGAGAAGCCGACCGGATGGTGGTCCAGGGCGAACTGGACGAATATTTACCCATACCTTGCGGCTTTGACCAAATTGACCGCTTGATCGGCGGCGGTTTGCGCCGGACAGAACTGGTTTTATTGGGTGGGCCTCAAGGTATTGGCAAAACCATTACCGCTCTCCAAATGGCCCGCAACTTGGCTCTTAATGAGGCCACTTACGCGCTTTACGTTTCTTACGAACACAGCGAAGTCCACCTCTTAAATCGCCTTATCTGCCAGGAAAGCATTGACCCCACCATTAGCGACACCAGCGGCGGCATTCGTTTGAAAGACTTGCACAATATTGTCGTCAGCAAACGCGCCCGCGAGTGGGTGCGCAATGAAGGCAACGTGGGCCTACATCAAATTTTATCACAGCATCCCAAGACTGCCAAAGCGATGGAAACAATTAATCGCTACGCCGACCGCCTGATTTTGATGAAAGCCAGCCCGGCCACCACCACCTTGAACAGTATTCGAGAAATAGCCCGCCAAATTTCCGAGGCCACCCAGGGCAAACTGGTTCTATTTATTGACTACCTGCAAAAAGTGGCTATTTACCCGGAACGCGCCGCCGACGAAAACGACAAAGTCACCATCATTGTCGAAGGTCTCAAAGATATTGCCATGACCCAAAACATTCCGGTGGTGGCTATTGTGGCCGCCGACCGGGAGGGACTGCGCAGCAAACGGATGCACCTGTATCACCTGCGTGGCAGTTCCGCCCTGGATTACGAATGTGACATTGCTATTCTCATGAACAATAAATTCCACATTTTGTCTAAAGACCATGTTTCCTTCAACCCTTACAAAAGCGAGAGCTACCGCGACTGGGTGGTCTTTACCCTGGAGAAAAACCGGGCCGGCCGGGCTATGATAGACGTGGAGTTCCAAATGCGAGCGCAGCACTTCTGCTTTAATCCCAAAGGCAATTTGGTTGAGCAGAAGCTTATTGATGAAAAGATTATTGTCGAATAAAAATTGTTGGGCCGGTGTATGTCAAGGGAACGTTTATGTCTATTTATGAAAAACCTGTTCGTTTGTTAATGAAAAATTTTGTAGATAATTTGAATATTGCAAAGGGACAAATAATAACAAGAGAGCAGGTTATTTCTTGGTTCAAAACGAATTATCCCAAAATAAAGGCTGGCACAATTGCTGCTCATCTTATAAAAATGTCTGTGAATGCCCCCAGTCGGGTTCATTACAACGTGAGTCCCGTTGGTGAGGATGATCTCTTCTACCAAATGGATAGCAGTCGTTTTAGATTATATGATGCTGACCGTGATCCGTCGCCAATTTATGAAAAAACTCAAGCTGAGAAGGTTGAAATTACATCATCTGAAGAGTTAGAAGAAGAGCGACCATCTACAGAATTTGCCTATGAAAGTGACCTGAGAAATTTTCTTTCTAAAAATCTAACGATGATTGAACCAGGTCTCAGGTTGTATGAAGAAGAAGGAATAAGCGGGGTAGAGTTTCCCGTTGGTGGTCGTTTCATTGATATTTTGGCCGTTGATAAACATAATAATTACGTCGTTATTGAACTTAAAGTATCCAGAGGGTATGATCGAGTGATTGGTCAATTACTACGATATGTGGGGTGGATAGAGGTCAATCAAGCCGAACCTTCCCAACGAGTTAGAGGCATAATAATTGCAAGAGAAATCTCATCTGACTTACGCCTTGCCACCTTAAAAATACCCGATGTCGAACTATATGAATATGAGCTATCCATCTCTCTACGAAAGGTAAAGAGGGAGGCAAACACTGTCTCCTGAAAAAAGGAGCTTTTGTGGTTTAGAGGCAGCGCTTTTGTCCCCTGTTAGGGCCACTCCGACAACATTTATACGCTACAGAGGCGATCTCCCGAGGTCGCCTCTCTTAGTTTTGCCCACCTTGACAAAGTGACTTTATGTAGACATAATATAAGAGCGAGTTTGCGAAAGATAGCTTACGATAAAGGTAAACGTTGATGCACCCAGACCCAACTAACACACCCAAGAAACCAGACCTCCTAAAAACCCGCTGGTTTTGGAGTTTATTGATTGTTATTGTTATTATTCTGGGAAGCGCCTGGATTTTGTTTTCTCGGGCCGGTAGCAGCGGAGAGGATATAGCCGGTTCAAAACCGGCCCCTGTCGCCGGGCATCCCGCCCCGGATTTTGAGTTAAAAAGCTTGGACGGTGAAGCCGTCCGTTTGAGTAACTTTGCCGGAACGCCGGTTTTGCTGAACTTTTGGGCTACCTGGTGCGGTCCCTGCCGGGCCGAGTTCCCCGATTTTCAAAAGGCTTACCTGGAAAACGGCGATAAGCTGGTGATCATAGGCGTTAATCACACCACCCTTGACCAGGCCGAACAGGTTGATGACTTTGTGGCCGAAATGGGGGCTACGTTTCCAATTGTTTTGGACAAGACCGGCCAGACGGCTGAAACTTTTCAAATCCGGGCGTTACCGACCAGTATCTTTATTGACCGGAACGGGATCATTAATGAAGTATTCACCGGTCCCATCAATAAAGCCTACATCGAGGCGAAACTGGATGAGTTATAATATAGATGTCCAGAAAAATTCCTTCCCCAAAAACAGGGTAGCAGATAAAAAGTTTGCTACTCTGCTACCTTGTTACCTATTTCAGCGGCAAAAACTTTTCTGGAGCACTATAATCAGAAGCCTTTTGTTGATCTCACTGCTTGCGGCCTGATGTTATGTGCCCTACTCTTTTGATCGGCCCGGTGGCCGTGCCAACTTATCCTTTGTTACTGCTCTTGGCCCTTTGGGCCGGGCTGTGGTTATCGGCTCGCCGGGCTGAACAACTTGGCTTAAACGGCGACCACATTTACAACGCCGGTTTGTACGGTTTTCTGGCCGGTATTCTGGGCGCCCGGCTCTGGTTTGTGCTGGCGCATTGGGAGAATTATGCGCCCGATCTAACCCAGGCTTTCTCCCTTTCCCGGAGCGCGCTCTCGGCCGGGGAAGGCATTATTATGGCCGGGATAGTGGGGCTGATTTACCTGCAACGCAATCGGGTGCCGTTGGGCTTATTTTTGGATGCGGCAGCTCCGGGTTTGGCCCTGGCCCTGGTTATTGGCCCTGTGGGGGCGTTTTTGGGCGGCGTAGCCCTGGGCGCGCCCGCAAATTGGCCCTGGGCGGTGGAGATAGCCGGCATCGCCCGCCACCCTGTCCAACTTTACGAAGCGCTGGCCGGTCTGATGATCTTGATCATTCTCTACTTGGCCCGAAACTGGCGTCCATGGCCCGGCTTTCAATTCTGGTCGTTTGTGGTTCTGTACGGTTTGGCCCGCCTGCTGCTGGAAATCTTTCGGGCGCGGCCTTACCTGATTGGCGACCATTACCGGGCGGCGCAAATAATGGCCCTGGCGGCCATAGTTGTAGCCCTAGCCGTTATGGCCTATAATTTTACCCAGGATACCAAAGAGATTCCCGAAAAACAATGAAACTATCAAACTCACAAATCCTGATTGAGCAAATTGCCCTGTTGTTTGCCAGCCTTGTTTGGACAATCGTGGTGCTGGTCGTCATCAGTATGTTTTGGGTTTACCAGGACGTGCAGACCCGCTGGAATTTTGTTTTGCACGCGCCGCCCGAAGCCCTGGCCCAGGCCGCCCCACCCACCGCCACCCCATCGCCGACCATGACCCCCTGGCGCGGTCCCGGCCCCACTATGACCCCCACCGCCACCAAACCGCCGACCCCCACCGCCACCCGGGTGGTTCAACCGCCCGATATTCTGCCCGAAACGCTCAATGCGGATGATCCCCTGCCTGTTGTTGTTGACGGCGGAGAACAAGCCAGCACTGCCCCCCCCACGCCGCTGCCAACCCTCATCTCCCCCCACCCCGAACAAAATCCATCCCCTCCTCCGGCCGCATCCCCACCGGAAGCGCCCCAACCAGACGTGGTGGAAGAAAATATACCCACCCGGTTGATCATCGAATCGGTGGGCATTGATGCGGTGGTAGTGCCGGTCGGGTGGTACACCGTTGAACAGGGCGGGCGGCAGTATAGTATCTGGCAGGTGGCCGATAATGCCGTTGGCTGGCATGAAACCTCGGCTCACCTGGGACAACCCGGCAATTCGGTGATGACGGGCCATCACAATGTTAAAGGCGAGGTCTTCCGCGACCTGGTCAACGTGGAAGTGGGAGATAAAGTGGTGGTTTATGCCGGTAACCACTCTTTTGAGTACCAGATTGAACTAAAAACCATTGTCAAAGAAAAGGATGAATCGCTGGAAGCGCGCCAGCGCAACGCCCAATGGATCGCGGCCACCGACGACGAGCGTTTGACTTTTGTCACCTGCTGGCCCTATACTAACAATACCCACCGAGTTATTGTGGTGGCCAAACCGCTTTGAGAAATAGCCATTGCATGATTTTTCCGTTGGTCGCTCTGGCGCTCAACGGAATTCGTGGGAATTCGTTTGGGGTTCCCCTCAATTCCCCGGCACATAAACCGGAAATTTCCAAACCTGAAGAGTTATCAAATGGGTTTGTTTGACCTCATCACCAAAATACGCCGTAACCACGGCCTGGAACACGCCACCGTTCACGTTCTTAGCCAAAAAAATAAAAATATGGCCCTGGTGGGCCGCAGTGATTGGAACGGGTTTACGCTTTATGGGCCGGTTGACACGCTCGCGGTCAATCAGGCGGCCCACGAAGCCCTGCAGCGGCTGCGCCGGGGAGAGAGCCATTTGGCTGTTCATCCCCGCTGTGGTACAGTATTGGCCGCCACCGGCCTGTTGACGGGTTTGGCCGCGTTCCTGGCCATCAGCCTGGACGGCCGCAATTCCGGCAGCCGTTTTCGATGGGCGGCTATTCCCGCGGCCATAATGGCCGCCACCCTGGCTGGCATTATAGCTCAACCGCTTGGCCTGATGCTTCAGGAGCGTTATACCGTCAGCGGTAATCCCGGCCGTCTGGAAATCAAAAGAATTGGTCAATACTCCCTGGGCCAACTCATTGTTCACCGGATTGAAACTACCCAGTAAAATAAATAGGAATTACACAGTTGGATGTTTAAATGTCATTTCGAGCGAAGAATGAGCGAGAAATCTCTGAGAAGTTCGTTTGCAAACGGCCATATTAGAGATCTCTCGTCGCAAGCTCCTCGAAATGACCTGAACTGCGTAACTCCTAATAACTTCGGATGATGCGCTAGACCGCCTATGCTCTACCTTTTTCACGGTCCCGATGATTTAATTCATACCCAAAAAATAGCCGCGTTAAAAGCGGCCATGGGCGATACCGCCTCGGCCGGTTTGAGCACCACTCAACTCGACGGCCAGGGCTTAACGCTCAGTGAAATCCGGCATCACACCGATACTCTGCCCCTGCTGGTAAACAAACGGCTGGTCATTGTCAACGGTTATCTCCGCTACGTGGCCGGGCAACCCGAGGCGCTGCAAGCCCTGGTGGCCTACCTGCCTCACCTACCCTCTTCTACCGACCTGGTGCTGGTGGAACGAGAGGCGCTGGACAAAAATCATCCCGTGCTGAAAATAGCCGGGGAAAAGGGCGTAGTTCACTTTGCCGGCATTGATCCCAACAATTTGCAGCCGTGGATTGTCAAACGGGCCAAAGAACTGGGTGCCAACATCGAGCCAGGCGCAGCCGCCTTGTTGGGCCGGCTGGTCGGTCCAAAGCTACGCATCCTCAACAATGAACTTGAAAAGTTGGCGCTTTACGTTGGCCGGCAGCGTCCCATTCAAAAAGCCGATGTTGACCTGCTGGTAACCTACACTGAAGAAGCCGAAAGATTTGGCATAGCCAACGCCATTGGCCAGCGCAACGCCCGGCGCGCTTATGACCAGATGCACAAAGAGTTGGACGAAGGCAAAAACCCTATGGCTATTTTGGGTGGTATTGCCGCCCAAATCAGGGCGTTAATTGAGGTAAAAGATATGGCCGAGCGAGGCCTGACGCCGGCAGAGATTGCCCGCATCAAAGGCTGGCGCAGCGATTACGCGGCCCAGGCCCGGCTCAAAGAAGCCGCCAATTTTTCAATGACCCGCCTGGAACAAATTTTGGAAATGCTTCTGGAGATTGACCTGGCCATCAAAACAGGCCGGATAGACGGTTTGCTGGCTCTGGATACCCTGATTGCCAACCTGTGTACCGTCTCTGGCCCATAAATCATTCCAGAACCTCTACCGTTCCCTGCTCCCCATCCACCACCACTTTTGCGCCTGTTTTGAGTTGTGCTATGGGAATTTTGTCCACGCAGGGGATCTCAGAAATGATGCAGCCCACCGCCGTAATCGTCTCACATTCGGCGTTGATGATGGCCAGCGGGGCCAGGCCGTTGCGCCGCAACCGATATAACGTGTAAGACCCCACCGTTGATCCCTTGCCCGTTGGAAAGGCCAATACTTTGCCCTTGATGGATTGGCCCTCAATCTCGTGACCTCGCTCTACCACCAGTCCGGTATCCGGGTCCACGCCGCCAAAAAAAGAGAGGCCCATGGCCGTGACCAGCGCCTCGCCTTCAACCCGGCCTTGATAAATTTTGCGTCCCTGAAATTTCATTTTAGGGCCTCCGCTACTACTTCATCAAAGGGCTTGAGCACTGTTTTGAATTTGTTCTTGGCGTAAGCATAATAACAGGCCTTGGCGCTATCCGTAGCCAGGGCCTTAAACCGGCCCTTGATCGGCGCTACCACGCAGCAGGTGTCGGCAGCAAATTTTGCGCCGCTGGCTTCGATGATCTGGGTGTAGCCCATCATATCGGCCACTTGTTTGGTGGGTCGGGCCGTAGTCAGCCAAAATTCTTTGGTCACTTTTTTGCCCTTGAGCAACGCCGCCAGCCGGGCAATTTCGTTAAGGGACAGGTGCGGGCAGCCCAGGCTGACAAAGTCAACGTCATCAGCAGCGGCATCGTTTAGCGATTCATTGGCCGCTTCAAGATCGGCCTGGGTGACAGTGATGACCGCCTGGGGCGGGGTCATTTGGGCCGCTTCGGGCGTGATCCCGGGCATGTGAAACAGCGCCGCGCCGCCGTAGGTGGCAAGGCTGGCGCAAAACGATTTTAGCTGCTCCACCGAGGCTTGTTCAATCCCCTGAATGTAAGACACCGGCCTCTCGCATGCCGCGGCCAACCTCTCCCCAATAACCTTTCCCAAAGCGCCAAACTCATTATTTTCGGCGGGCCGCCCTTCAACTATAACGGTCAGCGTAGGCCGGCGATTTTGGGCCAAATGATAGCCGTATTCCGGCGTGCGCCCGGTCAACGCGGCAGCCAGGGCGCTGGGGCCGCCTTCTCGATTGCTGCGCGCGCCCAGCACCGAGTTGGCGTAACACACCGCGCTGCTTTCGGCCCAGGCAATGTGTTCGCCAAAGTGGGGGGTATTGCCAAACAAGTAGGGCGTGCAGGAGCAAGTGGTGATCACGTTCATCCGGGCAAAGGCGGCCAGCACCCGTTTTTGGTTGCGGGCAAATTCCGGGCCAATGCCCAGGGCCGGCCAGTTCTCCACGTCCATCCCGGCAGGGTTGAGCGTGGTCAGCACGCGGGTTTGGCCGCCGCCATCGGCCATCTCGGTCAAAAACTCCAGCCCGGCTTCGCCCAAGTTTTCGTAGCTTACCCCGGCAATTTGCACCGACGTCACCGGCGTCATGCGCGCGGCTTCGTAAATAGCGCCCAACGCCGCCAAAATTTCCATTGCCTTTTGGGTAGCCGGCCCGTATTGCCCGGCCAGCATTTTTTGTTCTTCGGGGGTCAGGTTCATATTTCTAATTCTTGATCTCCGCTTCCACAAAACTGCCCACATTCACCTCCGGGAACGGCACTTTATCAAATGTTTTGCCCTGGGCCGCCAGGGGTTTGGTCAAATCAAAACCAAGTTTGGTGGTCAGATTGGCGCCCGGCTCGGCGCTGGGATCAAGGCTGGAGCCGGGTTCCCTGTTTTTGATTACCAGGTCCCGGTCGCCCTGAAAACGGGTGGCCATGGCCCACTCCACTGCCAGCGGGTCATAAATGTTGATGTCTTTATCTACCACAAACACGTGTTTGCAGGAACGATGCCCGGCAAAAGCGGCGTGAATGGCCTTTAGCCCGTCGTCCTCCGCCTGTTTGTCAATTTGCACAATGGCGTGCAGCCACGAACAACCGCCGGGATCAACATTGACGTTCAGGCAGTTCACCACCCGGTTCACCTCTTTAAAAATGGTCGGCTCGCGCGGCATGCCCATCAACAACTTATGTTCCAAACCGCCAGGCAGCAAGGCCTGCCACATGGCCTCGCGGCGATGGGTAATGGCCTTTACCACCAACACCGGCTCCTGCCGGATAACGTCCTGGGTTTCGGTCAGGTCAACAAGGGGGCCTTCAGGGTGGCGGCGGCGCAAATAGACCGTGCCTTCCAAAACAAATTCGGCTTCCGCCGGGATGAGCAGGTCAACCGTTTTGGCCCTGGTCAACAGCAACGGTTCCAGGGCATTGGCAATTTCTAACTCGTCCACGCCCAGGTCCACCGAGATGGCGGCAGCGGCCAAAACATTGGGCGGATTGCCAATGCAAATAGCAACATCCACCGCTTCTAAATCTTGCAAAAATTTGTCAAAATGGCGATTTTTGACCACGCGGACGGCCATTTCGGTGGGGGAGAATTGCATGCAGCGATGAAAGTCGGCGTTTTGGCCATACCGGGGGTGTTTGGCAATTACCACACCGGAACTGATGTAGTTGCCGCCGTCGTTATGGCAATGTTTGAGGATGGGCAACGCGTTCAGGTTTGGCGCTGTTTGCACCACTTCCTGGCAAGGCGCGTTGTCAACAATTTTGCCGGGCAAATGGTTGTCAATGGCCGCGATCAGGGTGGGAATGATGTCAGCAATTTGAAGGCCAAAATAATCGGCAAAAGCGGCTTTAGTACAAAAAAGATTGCCAATAACCCTAAAGGGCGACTCTTTGACGTTTTCAAACAAAACGGGTTGGGGTTCCAATTGTTTGAGGACCCCGGCAATTTGGTAAGTTTTTGAAATGGGTTTGCCGATTGTGACCAACTCGCCCCGGGCTGCCAATTTTTCAACATAATCTCTGAACGCCATAATTTTCACCGATTTACTGTTATTTCTCACACGGCAATCTCTGCTTTGATGGGGGGATGATGCTGATAATTTTCCAACAAAAAATCTTCATACTCAAAATCAAAAAGGGATTTGACCGCCGGATTGAGTTTTAGTTGCGGCAGGGGATAGGGCCGGCGCGACAGTTGCAGGTTGACCTGGTCCAGGTGATTGAGATAAATGTGGGCGTCGCCCAAGGTATGCACAAACTCACCCGGCGACAGGCCACAGACCTGGGCCACCATCATGGTGAGCAAAGCGTAAGAGGCGATGTTGAACGGCACGCCCAAGAAAATATCGGCGCTGCGCTGATAAAGCTGGCACGATAGTTGGCCGTTGGCCACGTAAAATTGAAAAAAGCAGTGGCAAGGCGGCAGTGCCATTTGGTCAAGATAAGCCACATTCCAGGCCGATACGATGTGCCGCCGGGAGTCGGGATTGTTTTTTATCTGCTCAAGCACCTGCTGCATCTGGTCAATCGTTCTGCCATCAGGCGCAGGCCAACTGCGCCATTGATAGCCATAGATAGGGCCTAATTCGCCACTTTCGTCGGCCCACTCGTTCCAAATTTTTACCCCATGCTCATTGAGATATTTGATGTTGGTACTGCCCTGGAGAAACCAGAGCAACTCATAGCCAATGGATTTAAAATGCACGCGTTTGGTGGTTACCAGGGGAAAGCGGTGGGCCAGATCAAAGCGCATTTGATACCCAAATACGCTGATGGTGCCAACGCCGGTGCGGTCCTGCTTTTTGACCCCGCGCGCCAGGACGTGGCGCATCAAATCAAGGTATTGCTGCATAACCTCCTCCTTTTATACGCCATCCCGCTCGCCCAAGATATTGGCAAACCAATCTTGGGTGTTCTTGGCCGGGGAGGCAGGGATGACGTTTTTGATGATGCCCAACCCAACCATGTTATTTTTTACCTGGTCAATGTCAACGGCCACCAGGGCATATTGTTGGGCCACGTCCATTTGTTCTCTGATAACCCTAGCCCGTCCCCGGATACTCACGGCCACACCGGGCGGGGACACAACGGTTATCGCAATCCGGCCGTCGCGGCAGAGATTGGCATAGGTGTTATGGGCGCGATAGCAGAGGAAACGAAGCGACCGGGTGGTTACGGCCCGCAGGCTGCCAAAGGGCGCCGTATGCGGCGTTCCCTCCGGGTCTAGGGTGGCAATAATGGCCACCGGATTAAATACACTATCGGCCTGGCGCAAAACCGTAAACACTTCAAGGGGAAGTTCAGGCACGGTTTGCCAAAGGGGAGAGTCTATAGCTTCCAGGGGTTGGCGCTCTGTCATAACTTTCTTCCTTTTTTGTCAGTGCAAATTCGGTCGGTCAAATATTCCCTGTGGCGGCACATTCTACCCTAAAGCGGACAAATGGGCAACGACGTTCAGAAGCGTTGGGCGCATTATTCCATCACTTCCACCGTCACCTCCCTGGCCTTGATCTCATTTCCATTTTTATCAACTCCCACCGCCTCAAAGGTATAAACGCCCGGCTTCATTTGCCACATTGTTTCCGCTTCTTGGGCCAGCAGTTGGCCGTTGACCAACAGCGAAACCCCCGCTACCTCCACCCCTTCTGCCGGGCGGACGCTAACCTGGATTTTTTGTTTCTCTATCGGAATATCCGGCGACAGGCGAAAAACGCTGCCCTGGTCGGGGCTGGTGAAAACCAGACCGGCGTGGGGAGAGGAGAGAGGAACACCAAGAGCGCTGGTCTGGCTGATTTGCTGGCTTGCTGCTTTGTCTACTTCCTGTTCCGGGCAAAACGGCGAATAGAGGTCCGGCGGCTGGGATACACCCTGTTTGTTAACCCAGGCTTGGGCTTCGGACGGATAGAGAGTGAAGGCCCGGAAGGTCACAAATTCAAGGAGGCAGCCCGGCCCGGCTCGCAAACCGTTGCGCCGGTCCAGGGCAATGTTTTGATGCCAATCGTCAAGGCGCTGCGGTTCAGTGCCTTCGATAAAAAGTTCGGTAATGGTATGGGGACAAGGAATAGGGAATTGTGAACTGTGAATTGTGAATTGTGAATTGTGAATTGTGAATTGTGAATTGTGAATTGGATTTGGTTGGGCTTTGAATGCTACGGGTACAACGGGCAATAAGCCGTTATCGGCGCAGACCGCTGCCTCAACCAAGCCGTCAGGCCTATAAAATTCACGGGCGGGACGGGCTTTGTGCAGTTCTTCCATTATGTCGTGCCAGATGGGGGCCGCGCCGGTGACGCCGGACACGTGGCGCATTGGCTCGTTGTCGGCGTTGCCGGCCCACACGCCCACCACTAAATCGGGGGTGTAACCCACGGTCCAGTTGTCGCGCCAATCCTGGGTGGTGCCGGTTTTGGCCGCCGCCGGGCGGGAGAGGCGGAGCGGGCTGCCAGGGCCAAAGGTGGAACGGCGGGCGTAATTGTCGCTCAGAATATCGGTGATGAGGTAGGCGGTGCGGGCATCCATTACCTGGGGGCCGGGATTGAGGTTTTTGGGCGACACGTAGATCAAGCGGCCCTCATGATCGGTGATCCGGCTGATGGCTATCGGCTCCGCCCCCCGCCCGCCGTTAGCAAAGGCAGCGTAGGCTGAGGTCAATTCCACCAGCCGCACTTCGCCCCCGCCCAGGGTGAGGGCCAGGCCAAAATTTTTGTTATCAAAAGTGGTAATGCCCATTTGCCGGGCCAGGTCAACCATGGTGTCCAGCCCCACGTAATCCAGCACTTTGACGGCAATGAGGTTATAGCTGCTGGCCAAACTCTGGCGCAGCAACACCGGGCCGCGCCAGGTGCGGTCGTAGTTTTCAGGCACATAGGGTTGGCCTTCTTTGGTCACAAAAGCAGTGCGCACATCCACCATCATCGAGGCCGGCGTGAGCGGCTCATAGCCATAGGCAGCGGCAAAGCCGGGGTCAAAGGCGGCGGCGTAGGTGATGGGTTTGATGGAAGAGCCGGGCTGGCGCGTGGCCATGGTGGCGTTGACCGCCCCATCAATGCGCGGGTCAAAATAGTTGGGGCTGCCGAGCATGGTCAAAATCTCGCCGGTGGTAGGGCCCAGCACCACCACGGCGGCATTACGCACGTTGCGTGGGGGTTGGCCATCCTCCTGCTTGGACAGTTCGGCCAACCGGTACCGCGCGATACGCTGCGCGGTGTTTTGCATATTGAGGTCGAGCGTGGTGTAAACCTGCAAGCCCTGGCGGTAGATGGCCTCCAGGCCGTAGGTTCTTTCCAACTCGCCCCGCACAAACATCACAAAATGAGGCGCTTTGATGGGAAAGGGAATGGCGGCAAACCCCAACTTTTCGCTGCGGGCGCTGTCGGCTTCAGCGGCGGTAAGGCTGCCGTGTTTGACCATTAAATCCAGCACCACATTTTGCCGCGCTTTGGCCGCGCTGGGATTTTCCAGGGGATTATAATTGGCCGGACTTTGCGGCAGACCGGCCAGCATAGCACATTCGGCCAGATCAAGTTCGGCGGCGTGTTTGCCAAAATAGGTGCGGCTGGCCGCCTCAATGCCGTAAGCCAGGTTGCCGTAGTAGGTTTCGTTAAGGTAGAGGGTGAGAATTTCATCTTTGCCGTAGGCCCGGGCCAGACGCCAGGCCAGGATAGCCTCGCGCAGTTTGCGGGTCAAACTGACCTCCACCCGTTCTTGGGGCGAGAGCAGCAGGTTGCGGGCCAATTGTTGGGTAATGGTGCTGCCGCCGCTCAACACCTCGCCGCCTTTGAGGTTAATGTACAGGGCGCGGATGATGGCCCAGGCATCCACGCCGGGGTTGCGGTAAAAGCTGGCGTCTTCGGTGGCGATGGTGGCTTCAACGCAGGCGGGCGGAATTTCGGCCAGGGCCAGGGGGGTATGCAAGCCCTGGTGAGGGTCGGTGATTTCGTAGAGCAGCGTGCCGTGCCGGTCGTAGATTTTGGTGGAGGGGGCGGCGGTGTATTGGTAAAGTTCGTTGGGCCGGGGCAGGTCAACCAGCAGCCATTGGTGGATAATGACGGCCAGCGCCAGAATCATTAGCATCACAACTACGCTGAAGATGATGACTTTTTGTTGGCGTAAAATAGATTTCATGGAAAGATTTGTCTATGCCGGATAAAGACCCACAACACTACATGCCATTATTGTACCACAAATTGCCGAGATTTGCGGGGCTGAGAGAAGGTGAACGGCAGTTGGTGAGCCAACGACAAAGCCATTGGCAAACCGTAGGGTTTTTGTGGCGCAATTGTGGGGAGATGTTGCAAAATCAGAGGGTCTTTTTTAGCCGCGTGAGCAGGGAAAATTTGCGCAAAATTATTCGGGTGGCGTCCAATAGGTGAAACCGGGCACAATGATAACTTTGGCGCCAATTTCAACCCAATCATACAGGGTGGCCGCATCTTCATCGCTCAGGATAACGCAACCGTAGGAGACGCGCTGGCCCAAGTAGCCGTCCCATAATTTGTAGCCGGTGTGTTTGACAATGGGCAAAGCGTGGATGCCGTTTTCCAATGGGCCGGACCAGTAAATACCCATCCAGTAGGGCATATCCAAATTCCAGGTGCTGGCGTAGGCCACGTCAATTTTGTCTAAAATTTCAAACTCGCCAATGGCGGTATCGCGGCCCGGCTCGCCGGTGGAGACCACAAAATCAAAAACTTGCCGGCCGTCTTCGTAAACGTGCATGCGCTGCTCGGCAATGCCAATGACAATGAGCCTATTTGGGGAGGGTTTGGACAGGGGCGTAGCCAAAGGCGTTTGCGGGGCCAGGGCAAACTCAATTTCAGCAATTTGGCGGTAGGGTTCATCCAAGTCTGGGCGCAAGGTGACGGCAGATGCAAAAGCTTCTCTAGCAGTCTGTCGGAGAGAACCAGAGAAGGATCTCATAACTGCCAAAATGGTCTAGTTTTGACGAAAAATGTGCTCCAAATGAAC
>JAFGDY010000075.1 GCA_016931895.1 Anaerolineae bacterium | reverse complement strand
GTAGGGGCAGGTCTTGTGCCTGCCCAGGGCGACCACAAGGATTCGCCCCTACATATTGGGGTATGCCACGGAAAATCCCAAAGAGCCTCTAATTTTTCATTTCTGATTTCTAATTTTTGGCGCTGTTGTAGAGATCGGCTTAACTCAACTCTGTCAAACTTTGCCAGAGCGCCTTTAACTCGGCGTCGGTTGCATTGCGCCATTGACCGGGAAGCAGATTGCCCAAGAAAATTGGGCCAATGGCCACCCGCACCAGCCGCAAGGTGGGATGGCCGACGGCCGCGGTCATCCGGCGCACCTGGCGGTTACGCCCCTCCCGTAAAGTGATTTTGAGCCAGGCCGTGGGGATATGCCGGCGATAGCGGATGGGTTTGGCCCGCGGAAAAAGTGGAGGTTCGTTGGTTAATAGCTCCACATTTGTTGGCTGGGTGCGGCTGCCTTTAACCATAACGCCCTGCCGTAGTTGGTTCAGGGCGTCGGCGGAGGGGATATTTTCTACCTGGGCCAGGTATACTTTTTTTAATTTGTAGCGGGGGTGGGTAATGCGTTGGGCCAGTTTGCCGTTAGAGGTGAGCAGCAGCAACCCCTCACTGTCGTAATCTAACCGGCCGGCGGCATATACATCGGGAACATTGACGTAGTCGCCCACTGTCGCCCGGCGCGCCGCGCCGGGCGAGGCGTTGGGATCGGTAAAACTGCTCAACACCCGGTAAGGTTTGCAAAAGATAAGGGTTTTATCAGCCATTGAGGGTGATCAGGAATATCGTAAGCGCGTGGGCGGCTCCCGACAATTTATTGTTTTCCGTTTGCCAATGGTTGCAGCACAATCCCGCAAACCGAAACAAAAGAAGTCCCTTCGTTGTCCGCCGGGCAGCGCTCGTAGGCAATGGTTTGGCCCTGGCTTGGCCCCAGCACATCCAGGGTAAAATAAAATGAAGACAGGCCGCAGACGTTGCGTTGGTACTGGCCCACTTTCATAAAATTCAGAAATTCTCGGGCATTGCCCTGGCAGATGTTGTTCATCAGCACGGTGTCATCTACCTTCATCTGCGCCTGGCGCGCGGCGTCGAGGGGCGGGCCATCAAAAGCCGGGCCAAGATGGGCCAGGTCGCCGGCGGCGACAACCACGGTGCGTCGTTGAGAGATTTCCTGGCGCAGCACTTTCACAAAGGCCTGGTATGTTGTTTCATCTTCAATATTGGCCTGGCCCGCCATAAAGTGATGAAAACTACCACACAGAACAGGCAGAATGGCACAGGGCTGTCCACTCCGCAGGTATTGCAGCCAGACCAGGGCTAACTCAATGGAGTGCTCGCCACGATGGTGCAATTCTTCAGCAAAAGCGTTCTCCGGCCCCAGCACCCCGGCCAGCCGGTTGACCAAATCTTTGTCGGTGGGCATCATCCCCAGCGGGGTGGCGTAATTTTGCGCCGTCAGGGTGATGGCGCCCAGGTCGCCGTTGTGGTCGGTGCCAAAAATAATGATCAATTCGGCCTGCCGGACCGCTTCGGCGGTGCTGGCCCAAACGCGGGCATAAGTTAATCCGCCGCGTTGATAGTCAATATGGGGGCTAATGATGCCCTGGCTATTGGCTGGAGACAAGGGCGTGCCGTTGGCCTGGTCCAAGTATCCTTGCAACATATGGCGTAATTCGGCGGGGTTGGCCGGGTAGGATGGACCGGCCAGGGCCGGTGGGCGAAAGGGGGCCGCCCGGAATTTTTCCAGGGCCTGCTGTTTGGCCTGAAAAAAGGAGTCATTGTCCAGTAGAAGGGCCTGGTCAAATTGATTAAGCAAATCTTCAATAATGGTTTGGGGCAAACGCAGGCCGTAGCGCACTTCTAAAGCGGCTTTGATTTCCGGGATGGTATACTGGCCGTTGCACAACAAAGCCAGCGGCCCTAAAACCTGGGGCAGCACAATGGCCGCCTCGGTGAGTTTTAAACTGTCTTGCATCAGAAATACCGGTTCACCCTGGTAGGTAATGCGTTGCACGTTGACATCGCGGAGTTTGGGTTTGTTGAGGTGGTTCATATCAATCCTTCATGCTCAACTAAATTTCAGGCTGAGTTTAAATTCTAACTTGGTATTGAGTCCCTGGATAAGATTTTTCCAAATGGTCTTGATTTCATCCGAGGTGTAGGCACTCTCTAGCCGCCAGCCCAGAGTTGCGCCGCATTGTTTACAAAACTTTTCACTATCGTCGGTATCAATTTGGACCATAGAAGGCCAACGATGGTTTGATTTAATTTCTTTTGAGGCAAGCACCAGAATACAATCATGCTTGATCGAATTTAAATTGTTAATGTGTACTGAAATGGGATGTTCCGAAAAGACTACGTAAGCATTGATTAGTTTGAATCCAGTTTGTTTGAGCGCAATTGTTAATTCGGCCCAGGCATTGGCGTCCCAGTGATGAAAGGTAAAAACCAAACGCCCGGTTTGATGTTTTAGCACCCGCTGACATTCTTTTAAGATACCTGAGAGCGCTGTCATAAAACTCGTCTCATCGTTGCTTGTTTTGGCGGCGACGGCGCTATGGCTTTCATCGTAAATCCAGTTAACTTCGCCCGGCAACAGGCGAGCTAACCATACTCTAAAGAATGTAGCCAGGTCGCTGTATTGTACGCTATCGTAATAGGGCGGATCGGTTACAATCAAGTCTATTGAGTCATCTTCAATGGTCAATTGGCGAGAGTCTCCATGAATAAGCCAAAATTTTTGCCGGTCGCCAACAAGTGAATGTTGGTCGAAGACTTCAATGCCTCCATCTAACTCGCCGGGAATCTTGACCATCTGAGTTTGGCCGTTTTGTTTGATTTTTCGCTCAACAGGCATTATGGCCCACTTGCGCCCTCGCTCAATCCTATCCCGAAAAAGAAGTTGTAAATTTCCTGAAGATTTTTGGCGATTCATGGGGTTGTTTTCCAGGGCGGTATAAGGGAAACAATAAGCATGCAGGGCAAATACATGTCGAATAGCGCCCGGCCGGCGTTTGAACCAGCCCTTGTAACCACATAATAACGAGTTGAACTCAAGCGAAGTCGAAACCAAAGTTGCCAGATTCAACTTGACCGCGCCGTGATACCCCCCCAACTGTTTGATGGCTTCGTTTAAATAGAGCAATTGACGTGATGTAAAGAGATCAAGGTAGGAGTGGATATTACGACCAAGCAAATCACCGGATTTGGGACCATTTTTTACGGCAAAATCTTCAACCGAACCAAAATCCAATTGAGCGCGTTGCCGGTCAGCTTCCTCTAGCCGGGCCAAATCGGCCTGACCTGGCGTGCGGAAAAACAGGCCATGTTGAGGACAATTCCCAACAATCGCCACCGGAATATAGCGGGCATAGTAGGGAGTATCAAGCAAATCCTGGTATTTTTGTTTGCAGGTTGGACATTGCTTTTCGCTTTTGGTGATCAGACGCGGCGTTTTTATCCGGCCCTGTGGTGGATGCTGGTTGTCGGTGATTTGCCAACTATCCGGCCAGATACGAATTGTCCGGTCAGCTTCGTGACGCAGGTCATATTGCTCAATCTGAACGACTTCGCCGCAGACGCAAATCTTACGCAGGCCGTAAAGTATATAGTGGGCATCGAGGGTCTGAGCGCAAGTTGGACATTCAGTTTGAAAATAATAACCAAGTTGATGGTATAGGTTGTCAAAAAATTGATGAAAGGCTGTTTGTAATTCTTTGAGCGTCACCTGAGTTAACGACGCTCGCGCCTGCACAACAGGAATTGGGTCTATATCAGACCCAATAACATTTGCTCCCAACCGGATGGCTTCATGCAAAGTAGTGCCGCCGCCCATCATCGGGTCAAGTACAATTTTGCCCTCTAAGCCACCCGGGGCATAGTAATCGCGCCGCTTTGGGTCGGGCACAAACTGCTTTAATATGAGTCGGAAGGTAGAACCACAGCGTCGCGCCCACCATTTATGCAGGTAGGTATTAGGCCGAAACAAATGTTTATTAAAGACTTCCTGCCGCGAAATTTCATTGGCGAACTGTTCTGGAAAGGATTCATCAATCTCCAGCCTGATTGCTGCTTGAGGGGTACGGTACAACTCATCAAAAGCCAATTGACGAGCCTCTCGAATTTTATTGGTCATAGGGTTATGATACAATAGATGTTTTATCCTGCCAAGCCAGGCCGGGGAAAGTATGGCTCAAACGCACGAATACCCCTAACTTTTTCTACTACTCACTTTGGTCACCCGCCTCAGAAAATGGTATAATGGAGTTTCTGAAAAAGACTTTTTAAGGACAATGCTATGACTGGCGCAACTCCTCAAGAATACCCAGAACGGATTAGACTGCTGTTGGCCGACGACCATGCCGTGGTCAGAGCCGGCACCCGTGAACTTTTAGAGCGACAGCCAGACCTCCACATTGTCGGCGAGGCCGTTGATGGTGAGGAGGCCGTACAGTTGACCCACGAACTGCAACCCGACGTGGTGGTGATGGATGTGCGGATGCCCAAAATATCGGGCGTAGAGGCCACCCGCCGGATTAAAGCGGAGCACCCGGACGTGCGGGTGCTGGTGCTGACGGCCCACGATGACGACGAATATGTTTTTGCCTTGCTTCAGGCCGGCGCAAACGGCTATCTGTTAAAAACAGCCGAAATTGACGAATTGGTCAAAGCCATTCGCACTGTCGCCGCCGGGCAATCTGCGTTGGCCCCCTCCGTGGCCGGTAAAGTGGTGGCGCAATTTGCCGGGGGCAAAAGCTTACCGGATATTTTGGGCCATACTCAAGATCAATATAGCGGCCTCACCGAACGAGAGTTGGGTATTTTACGTTTGGTGGGTAAGGGCCTCAGCAATAAACAAATCGGCAAAGAGCTTTTTATCAGCGACCGCACCGTGCAGGCGCATCTATCCAATATCTTCTCCAAATTGGGCGTTAATTCCCGCACCGAAGCCGTGATGTATGCCGTCCGCAGTGGTTGGATTACTACAGAACAGGGATGATGTATAAAATTATTGGCCTGTTGCTTGTTCTCTTGCTGCTGGCCGGTTGTAACCAAACAGCTTCACCCTCAACCCCGGTTGCGGCAGAAGTGGATGAATTTATTGCCGATGATTTGCCGTTGATAAACCCCAACCTTCCCGCCGAACCGGTCTCCCTGGAAGTTTGGGTTGATCTGGATTTTACCCGCGACAATACCTTTTTTGAAGAGATGGCCGAAGATTTTGAACAGGCCTATCCCCACGTGGAAGTTGAGGTTTATTCTTTTGTGCGAGAAGGTATTTTGCAGCGCATGGAGCATGTCTCCAAAGACGAACTTCCGCCTAACGTGGTGCAGGGACACGTTTATACCGCCGCCGGACTCGGCCTGGCCGAACCGCTGAAACAGCAGTGGGCCGAGTGGGAGGAGGCCGACCCGGAAACAACATCCCAATTTTTACCTGCTGCGCTGGATGAAGTGACCTGGCAAGATGTTCGCTATGGGGTGCCGATTGACGTTTACACGGTGGTTCTGCTTTACAATCGAGAACACTTTGACGAAGCCAATTTGCCTTATCCCGAAGCGGATTATAACTTGTTTGACCTGCAAAACGCCGCCGCCGTTTTGACCAAACCGGAAGAAGAGCGTTACGGCATTGGCCTGACCACCGATCCCTGGTATGTTTATGCTTGGTTGTCTGCGGTCGGGGGCGATGTGGTTATTTACGATCCCGAAAAAGGTTATTTGCCCGCGCTCAACTCAGAAACAAACGTTGATGTTTTGCGGTTTATGATTGAGCTGGTTGAAGCGGGATATGCGCCGCGCCCTACCAGCCGCCCCCGCGATTACGAGGAAGCGCGGGCCGGTTTTTTGGAAGGCCGAATTTCGATGTACTTTGGCGAGCCTCAGGATGTTCATCTCATCCAGTCAACCAATCCCGACTTTTCCCTGGGCGTAGCTGAGTTGCCCACCACCCCGGCCGGCGAAAGCGCCGCTTCGGTTTTTGGCAGCAGCGGCTTCTTCATTCCGCGCGGTTCCATTGACCAGGATGTGGCTTTTGAATTTATCAAGTGGGCTTCAAGCGACCGATATATTATTCCTATGGCCCGGCGGGTGGGGCATTATCCGGCCCGGGTTTGGCTGCAAACCTCACCCGAATTTACCGATAACCTCTCTCTAACCCCCTTTTTTAACCAACTCGATGCGGCTCGGCCCTATCGGCTGGATTTGTTTCCCAGAGCCGAAGAAGCGTTTTGGAATGCGGTCAAAATTTCTTTCTATAACCTGGCCACGCCAAGCGAAGCCCTTCAAGAAGCCCAACAACGTGGTGAGTTTGTTCCGGAAGAAACGCCATGACCCATACTGCTAAGGATTTGCCTTCAATATCAAAATATCAGCGTTTCCTCATGGGTATTTTTGGCTGGCTAACCCACTTGCGGGCGCAGGTGCTGGCCTTGCTTCTGCTTATTTTATTGCTGATGACCTCCTTGACCAGTGGCGTGGCCTTTTTGGCTTTCCGGCAAGTATCGCAATCGCTGGCCGAAAGCCGCGACCAGGAGTTGGTGGTGGTGGGCGCCGGGCGTTTGTCGGGACGCATGGAAAACCTTATTCGCGGTTTGAGCGTTTTGGCCCGCCAACCCGAGATGAAATCCGGCGAACCGACTCTCCAGGAAGCTACTTTAGAACGAGGGCGAGAACTCCTTATTGATTTCACCAATTGGGATGGGGGGGTTATCATTCTGGATGCCAATGGGTTTGTCAGCGTTACCAAACCTCTTCGGCTTGATCTTATTGGCCAAGATTTTTCGCAGGAATCTTATTTTCAAAGAGTCCGGGCTTTGCGTACGTTTGTTTTTTCCAATATCGTCAAAGAACCCGGCACAAATAAAGACATCATTGCTGTGGCCGTGCCTATCACGGGTTTGGATGGCAATTTTGCCGGGGCTATTGTGGGTAGATTTTATGTTGATTTTCAGGGAATGGGGCGGGAGATTTTAAAACTAAAGGTGGGGGAGAAAGGTAGCGCTTACCTGGTAGACCAGAGCGGACACCTCATCTATCATCCGTATGATCACCTGATTGGTACAGATTTTAGCGACCGGCAGGCCATTCAACTTCTGCAAAGCGGCGACCCCGAAGGAGCCATTACCAGCCAGGAAGATGGGGGGATGCGGAGTGTGGAAGGCTATGCCATTGTGCCAATCAGCGGCTGGGGTTTGGTGATTGGCGAACCGTGGGACCAGGTGATTGAACCGGCTCAGATTGCGCTCAGGCCGGTGGTTATTGTGGCCGTGATTGGCCTTATTATTGTGGCCGGAATTGTGTCGGTGGGGGTTCGCCGGGTTACCGATGCCATTCAAAATTTGGTGGTGCAAACCCGTCAAGTAGCCGCCGGTGATTATGATGCCCAGGTCGGGTTGAGCCGGATCAGGGAGATCCGAGAGTTGGGGATGGCTTTTAATGATATGGTGCAACAGATTCGCCGCTATCGAGCCGGGGTGCGCCAATATGTAGCCGATATTACCCGAACGCAAGAGGAAGAGCGAAAACGGATTGCCAGAGAATTACACGACGATACGGTGCAATCGTTGATTGCCATGGGCCAGCGGATTGAACTCATCAAAGAAACCCTGGAGAATCCAGATGAAAGTCGCGCTCGCTTGAGTGAAGTAAGAACTATGGTCACCGGGGCTATTGCCAGCGTTCGCCAATTTAGCCGGGACCTGCGGCCATTGACCCTGGAAGACCTGGGTTTAACCGCAGCCATGCAATACCTGGTCAATCAATTGGCTCAGAGTGAAGGCATTGAGGTTAATCTTCAGGTAGAAGGTAAAGTAGAGGAACTGCCGGCCGATCTGGAGGTAGCTATTTATCGGATTCTACAAGAAGCCTTGAGCAATGTTAGAAAACATGCGCATGCTACCCAGGTAGATGTATTGGCTCAATTTACGCCAAGACAAGTCAGGCTCACCGTGGAAGACAACGGCTGTGGGTTTCAAGTGCCTGAGTCTTTAACCGATTTTGCCAGTGATGGCAATTTTGGCATGATGGGCTTACAGGAACGCGCCAGACTTTTTGGCGGTAATGTTGCTGTTGAGTCCGCTCCCAACCAGGGCACAAAGATTGAATTGATTATCCCCCGCCAATTAACTCCGGCCAGCTTTACCGTTGGCGTCACCCCCGGCCCAAAAGAAGGTGAGGTCGGCGGCAATGGTAAGAACAAAATCACTTAGACGTTATAAAGAGCGTGCGCCTTTATCTACCAAACTTGTTTGGGCCTCACCCAAACTTGTTTGGGCCTCACCCAAACTTGTTTGGGCCTAAACCGAAAGGCCTGAATTGTCTATTCTCCCTCCTTTGAGTATAATGGTTAAGTTGTCTTGACTAGACAATGGAGGATTGACTATTGATATTGCCAAAAAAATTATTTCTAATTCCACACCAAGAGGAGGACTAGAAGCTGATGAATTTCTTTTTTCTCGCTTTATTAGTAATTATGTTGTTGGTTTTTGGATATGCCCAGTTGCAGAAGGGTGTTGTTAAAACACCGGGCCACATTAATCTGAATGAGAAAGAAGAAATAGAGTTCCGCTCGTAGATTCTGGCAGTAAAATTACCAAGCAAATTGGCTAATTTATGGGTAAAAGACGGTCAAGAAATTGGCCGTTTTTCCTTTTCAGTCACCGGTCTTAGGCGGAGGATGCGTCCCAAAATTTTTACGGTAGGGATAGGACATTGTCCTGTCCCTACCCTATGGCCTAAAAATTGGGACAGGTCTCAGGCAGATAGCTTGCCCGTTGTGGGTTGTTTCAATCACTCTCGCGCCTGAGTTGCCCGATGACGCGGCTCAAGCCAAAGATCACCACGCCCGCCAGCAAAATGGCCCCGCCCAGCCTGAACTCAAATTGTAAGTTTAGGGCTATTCCTCCCAATAATAAGCCCAAACCGGCCACAAGGAACAATCGTTGGAGGTGAAGCCGTTGTAAATGTCTCTCTCCTTCAACGCGCCCGGCTTTTTGTAACCGTTTGCTGAAATCGGCCAAATCCCAGGCCACCAGTATAGCCACAATACTAAAAAGCATCCAGCCCGCAGATAGCCCCAGCCCGGCTCCCAGGGCGGCAGCGCCGATGAAAAAGGTGACGGCAATGACCGTGGCCGGATACCAGTTGCGCCATTGGCCAACTAGCCAGAATAAGCCTATGGCTATGACTATCCCTACCGCCCCCCAGCGGGCGTTTAAGGCATAGCCTGCGGCCAGGCCAAATGTGGCCAAACCAATACTCATCCAAACAAAAAAATTCATTTCATTCAGGCCTGTTGAGCATTCAGCTTATTGTCGTTCAAAAACGTTGCAAACGACTGAGCGCAACGTGGGCGGCTTGCTGAAAAGGGATGTCAACCTGCCAATCCATCACCCGGATATTGGCCTGCCTGAGCATATTCAGTAGCAACTCTCGCTCCAGGCGAGCAAATCGAGCAGCCAACGCCACCTCTGGTTCTTTGTTCAACCCCTGTTGCTCAAAGGTGATGGGATCGGGGCTGACCACCAACAGTTGATACCCATGCGCGCGTAATTTAATCAGTTCGTCCGCATCTTGGGGCAGCAGCGGGCTGACAAACACCAGTTGTGAGCGCGCCGGAAAGAGGCGTGTGGGCAAATATTCCAGCTTTTCAAAAACCTGCCCGCTGCCCAATTCCGCGCAGGCCAGGGCGCGCAGAATTCGTTCCCGCTGCACTTTGCCGTAGCCGGGAAAGGTCCAGTTGAGCGAGCGGCCGTAAATGAAAAGCCCCACCCGATTACCGGCATTGATAAAAACATCGGCCAGAGAAGCGGCAGCCACAATGGCCTGCTCAAATAACGACCCTTCCGGCAAGGACACATCGCTCTGCTGGCGGGCGTCTAAAATCAGGCCCACGTCGGCGACCCGTTCTTGCTGAAATTCATTAATGAATAGACTTTGGGGGTGGCGGGCCGTAGCCCTGCCGTTCATCCAGCGCAGTGGGTCGCCAGGTTGGTATTCACGCACGCCGAAGAATTCCACCCCTGATCCGCCCTGCCGGGTAGGAATGGGGCCGGAATAAACTCGCGTTTGCTGGGGCCGAATCTCAACTCTGCGCAGCCGGATAATCTCAGGCAGGATTAAAAGTTGATCCGGGACGGTCACCACCTGGCGTTTTTGAAACAGGCCAAAGTTGTCACTGGCCGTAACCCGCACGCCGGGAAAATGATGGATGCCTCGCGGGCCGCGCATGGTGTAAGTCAACTCAACGGTTGCGCCTGAAGGCAATGGGGCAAACAAACTGGCTTCTGCGTCTGTCAAGTTGAGTGAGGCAGGGATGAGGTCTTCCACCAGCACTTCGTTTAAGCGCGGGCCTTTGTTGGTGAGGGTCAGTTTGACTACTACCGGCTCGCCTTGCGCCGCTCGCGCCGCACTCAGGCGGCGCGTTACTGCCAATGGCAACGCTTCCGGCCGATAGAGCAGTCCCCCGCCCAGGTAAACAATGAGGGGAATGGCTAACACCAGCAGCCCGCCGTTCAAGGTGACTAGACCGGCAAAGAGCAAGCCATAAATTAAGAGACCTAACCAGACCAATTTTTGCATAATTCATTAAAAAGGCAGCCGCAAGAGAAACTTTCTCCTGTCTACGCTTTTATTACCGGGACCGGGGTGGCCTGAACAATGGAAGCAATGATCTCTGCGGCGGCGTGTTGTTTCATCCACAGGCCGGGTTCCAGGATGAGCCGGTGGACCAGGGCGGGACCGGCGAAGCGTTTTACGTCGTCGGGCAGAACGTAATTGCGACCGGCCAGGGCAGCCTGGGCGCGAGCCAGTTTGAGCAGGGCCAGCGAACCGCGCGGGCTGGCCCCCACCGCCACCCTTTTGTCTTGCCGAGTTTTGTTGACCATGTCTACAATGTATCGTTCAATGTCTTCGTGGACGTAGATGTCCTCAATGGCCCTTCGCATAGCCAGTAGCTCTCCCGCCTCAGTCACCTGGACCAGTTCAACTTCGTCGCTCTGGCGCTGGCGGCGGCGTTTCAAAATCTCCTGCTCGTCGGCGGGGGTAGGGTAGCCAATGGCGAGTTTCAGGAGAAAACGATCAAGTTGAGCTTCGGGCAGGGGAAACGTGCATTCGTATTCAATAGGGTTTTGGGTGGCAATGACAATGAAAGGTTGGGGCAGGGCCATTGTTTCACCTTCCAGAGTCACCTGGTATTCTTGCATTGCTTCCAAGAGCGCCGACTGCGTTTTGGGTGAGGCCCGGTTGATTTCGTCGGCCAGGATGATGTTGGCAAAAATTGGCCCGCGCCGCAGCTCAAAACGATTCTGCGAACGGTCGTAAATGTAGCTGCCGGTGATGTCGCCGGGCAGCAGGTCGGGCGTAAATTGGATACGCTTGAAATCCAAACCCAGGGCCACGGCAAAACTTTTGGCCATCAGGGTTTTGGCCAGGCCGGGGTAATCTTCCAGCAGAATGTGGCCGTTGGCCAATACCGCGGCCATAATTTCTTCCAACAGCAACTGTTTGCCAACAATGGCCCGCTCAACTTCTTGAGTCACGCGGGCGCAGCGTGAAGCTACGTCATTCAGGGTGGTAGTCAACTTTATCCTCCAAGAATTGAATTACTCGCTCTGGATCAAGATCGAGCGGTGAAGTTTGTTTTTTTAGCCGCCAGCGAGGTTGGGCCTCCAGAAAGTGGCTGAATGAAGTCATCCCGGCCTCCAGGTAAGCCAGCACTTCCGGCGGCGCGTCCAGTTGGTTTTGGCTCAGGCGTTGTCGCATTTCTTGGAGGGTGGTTCGTTCATCGTGGGCCAGGGTTTCCAGAGTTAGTTTATGCAGCCGTTGGGCCAGTTGCCATTTGAAATAATCTTCCTGCCTGGTTCGCCGAATGAGCTTGAGCCAGCTTTCTATCCGTTCTTCCGGTTTGGTGGCGGGCGGGTTTCGATGGCGCAAAATTGGTCCTTTTTTGATCAGACTTCTTAGGGCTATGACCAGGGTGGTCAGCAGAAATAAGGCCCAGATGGCCGCCTGGGGAATACTGGCCCAGATGAGACCGGCCACCCAGGCCAGGTATAACAGCGGTGCCACCAGATTCTCGCGCATTAAATCTCGCATCACCAGGGTCAGTAGACCGGCCAGCAGCAGAATCGCAAGCAGGGTCAACCACCGGTTTTTCATGCCAGCCTGCCGTAAACTCGTACAATGGCGTTCAAACAGTCCCTGGCTTCCCGTTTCTCGCGCTCGCTGGCCGTATTATCGCCGTAACGGACGCTTTCAAAAAGGCGGGTGAGCCGTTGAATGTGGTGGTCGCGCAGGCCTATTTCGGCGAGATGCGCTTCAAATTCCCGGGGGGTCATCCCTTGTTGGCGTTGAATCCCGCGTTGCTCGTATAAAACCTGGCTCATATCCCGGTAACACCGTAGCACGGTATCTTTGAGATCGCTCCCTGCTTCCAGGTTTTTTACGGCGTGCCTGGCTTTTTGGGCCAGCAATATCGCCAGGTCTGGCTGATGCTGGCGGCGCAGATAGCGTTGCCATACCCACCAGCCGGCGGCCAGCGCCAGGGCAATAATCGCCAGGGTGATAACATTAACCAGCCATGGCGGTGGATTGGCAACAAGAGGGGGAAGGGGCGGTTGTTCCTGGAGAAAAGAACCACCCAGACCAATTTCTACGTCATCCCCGTTAGCCTGGTTATCCAATTCCAGTTTTTGAAAATGGCCGTATAGAACATAGATGGTCAATAGGATTGCCGTATAGAGCAACAGCCGCCCCAGCATCCGTTTGCGCATTTCCGGATTAAAAATAAAGGTGACGAGCCATAAAATCAAAAGGCT
>JAFGDY010000074.1 GCA_016931895.1 Anaerolineae bacterium | reverse complement strand
ATTGGTCAAGAACTGGGCCAAAACGGCGCGCAGGTGGATGTATGCTCAATCAAAAACAAAGTTGCAGATATCAAGGCCTACGATGCTGTTATTGTAGGCGGCCCCATGATTATGGGCTGGCATCGAGGAGCCATGGCTTTTGTAAAACAGCATGCAGAAACCTTGAGCCAGATACCGGTGGCTTATTTTTTCACCTCCCTGAACCTGACCAGCACAGATGAAAAAACCATTGGCTCAACCGCCATTTACCTTGATCCTTCCCATGGCACAAGCCCAAAGGTGGCTAATAAGTTGAGTTTCAAAGAAAAATACACCCTGCCCGCCAGTTATCTTAAGCCGGTTTTGGAAAAAGCGCCCCAGGTGAAACCCGTCAGCGTGGCCTTTTTGGCCGGCAAGTTGGATTACAGTAAACTGGCCCCCTTTGGATGGCTGTTTGTAAAGGTCATCATCCGGGGAAAAGAGGGTGATTTTCGCAACTGGCAGGCTGTTCGTGGTTGGGCTGCCGGCTTAGGCCCGGTGTTAAGCAAAAATTAGGTTTTAGAGTTCTAAAAAGGAAACGCCATGAAAGTGCTCATCATCTCTTCAAACACTTTGCCTGGCGCCTCTCCATCCGGCCCGGCTTACGTGGCCGGCGCGGTACGTGAGGCCGGCCACCTGGTTGATGTTTATGAAAGTCTGTTTGCCGCTGACTCAACTGGCTCCTTGGCAGGCAAACTGAACAATTTCCAACCGGATGTGGTGGGAGTTTCGATTCGGCTGGTGCATGGGGATGTATTGGATGCGCAGGCTGCGTTGGGCACCCGGCATCTTGACCTGCGCCCCCGGGTTAAAAAAATTGTGGACGTGATCCGCCAAAACTCCAAAGCCAAGATCGTGCTGGGCGGGCCGGGTTTCAGTTATTACGCCCATGATTGGCTGGATTATTTGGACGTAAATTACGGCATTCGCGGTGAAGGCGAGTTATCCTTTCCGCTTTTTCTCCAACACCTGGCGGAAGGCGGCGATATCCACGCGGTGCCAGGATGCGTATTCAGAAAAAACGGCCGCATTAAAACCGTTCCTCTTCAGCGGGTAAAGGATTGGGAGAGTATGGCTCTGCCGGCCTATGACCTTTTTGAACCGGAAAAGGATGTTGAGCACAAAGTGGCGCCAGCCATTTTTACCAAGCGCGGTTGCGCCTTTGCCTGCACCTACTGCCCGTACAGCAAGTTGGAAGGCAAGCGCTACCGGTTAAAATCACCAGAGCGCGTGCTGGCCGAAATTCGTCATATTCTGGCGCATACTTCAAGCCGGCAAATTATGTTCTGCGATAACAGCTTTAACGCGCCCCGGCAGCATGCGCAGGCTCTTTGCCGCGCGTTTATAGACGAATCACTTGATTTTAGCTGGGGCACCGGCGACCTCAAACCTATTGGCGTTACCCCTGATTTTTGCCGCCTGATAGAAGATTCGGGCTGTTTTTACGTGAATCTGGCCATCGAATCAGCTTCCGCCACAATGCTCCAACGGATGAAACGCGGTTACACCGTCCGGCAAGTCCGCGAGTCGTTAGACGCTCTAAACCGGTCAAACATACCTTTTGGCGCTTCGGTCATGTTTGGCGCTCCCGGCGAAACGCCCGAAACCATCGCCGAAACGCTAAATATATTGAACGACTATCTCTTTCCCTGTGGCATCTGGGTTACGTTGGGCATTTATTTGTGGACGGATTATCAAGATATTGTGGCTGAGGCCCGCCAAACCGGATTCCTCCAAGACGATAAAGAGCTGTTCTCAGGAGCGGTTTATCTTTCACCTGACCTGCCCAGGAGTTACCTTGAAGAACTGTCAGTGGCCCTCCGGGCCAAACCGGGTTACAAAGTCCAGTTTAACAAACCCAGCGAAAACTGGACACTCTAATCGTCTCCCCCAGTGTCCCAATTGCCCGGACAGATAAGACGTGCTAAGATTACGCTACCACATCCCAGGAGGATACGACCATGAAAGCCGTCTTGTTTTATGCGCCGGGCGACATCCGCTTTGAGGAGATTGACCGCCCCCAGGCCGGGCCGGGCGAGGTGGTGGTAGAAATCAAGGCCGCCCTCACCTGCGGCACCGACCTGAAGACTTACAAACGGGGGCATCCGCTCATCATCAAAAAAGTCCCCTCCGTTTTTGGGCACGAACTGGCCGGGGTGATTGCCGAAGTTGGCCCCGGCGTAAACCACTTTTCCGTGGGGCAGCGTGTGGTGGCGGCCAACTCCGCGCCTTGCCACCACTGTTTCAACTGCCAGCGCGGTCACCTCAGCCTGTGCCAAAACCTGGAATTCTTGAACGGGGCTTACGCCGAATACATCGCCATCCCCGCCCGCATCGTGGCCCAAAACCTGCTGCTTATTCCCACCGGAGTGACCTTCCGGCAGGCCGCCCTCACCGAACCACTGGCCTGCACCATTCACGGCATCGAGCGTTCGGAAATCAGATTAGGGGATACTGTTTGCATTATCGGTCAAGGCCCGATTGGCCTGATGCTGACCCAACTGGCCAAACTCAAAGGCGCCAGGGTAATAGCCGTAGACCGCAGCGCCTTCAGACTGGCCCAGGCCGGCCGGCTTGGCGCGGACGAGTTGGTGGACGCCAACGCCGTTCCTGACCCGGCGGCAGCCGTGCGCGACCTGACCACGGAAAATCGAGGTGCGGACGTGGTGATTGAGGCCGCAGGCTTGCCCGAAACTTGGGAGCAGGCCCTGGCCATGGCCCGGCCCGGCGGCCTGGTCAATCTTTTTGGCGGCTGCCGGTCGGGCACTCAGATCAAAATTGATACCCATCGCCTGCACTACGACGAGTTGAAGATCATTGGCGTTTTCCATCACACCCCCCGCTATATTCGCGCGGCGCTCTCGCTCATTGCCGGCGGTCAAATTGAGGCCGAGGCCATGATCAGCCACGAGATGCCTTTGGCGCAGCTTGAGGAGGCGCTCCAATTGGTGGCCAGCGGGAACGCGCTCAAAGTGGCGATAAATATTTAGTGAGTGTCCAAAAAATAATTTGGGGACGGACTTAATTGGAGAAAAACCTCATGAAAGTTGCCAGATATTACACCCGTCAAGACATTCGGGTAGAGGACGTGCCGATGCCGGAAATTGGGCCAGGCGAACTTCTGATTCAAACCAAAGCCTGCGGCCTTTGCGGCAGCGACCTGATGGAGTGGTATGTTCAAAAAAAAGCGCCCGAGGTTTTGGGCCACGAACCCGCCGGAGTAGTGGCCAAAGTAGGCGCAGGCGTTACGCAATTTAAGGTGGGCGACAGGGTTTTTGTGCATCATCATGTGCCCTGCTTTATTTGCCACCATTGCGTGCGCGGGCACTATACCCTGTGCGATACTTTTAAGGCCACACACCTTGACCCCGGCGGTTTTGCCGAGTATTTCCGGGTGCCGGCTTTGAACGTAGAGCGAGACGTGCTCAAACTGCCTGCCGAGATGTCGTTTGAGCAAGGCACGCAAATTGAACCGTTAGCCACCTGCATCAGGGGCATCGAACGGGCCGGTATCCAGGCGGGGGATACGGTGTTGATCCTTGGCGCCGGGGTGACCGGCCTGATGAATATGCAATTGGCCAATATTTACGGCGCGGGCAAGGTCATTGTCACCGATTTTGCCCCTTTCCGGCTGGAAATGGCTCGCCGCTTGGGCGCGGACCACGCTCTTGAGGCGCGAGAAGATATTGGGACCGCGCTGAAGGACCTGAACGCAGGACGCCTGGCCGACGTGGTGATTGTGACCGCCGGCAGTATTAAGGCCATGGCCCAAGCCCTGAGCCTGGCCGGCGGCGGCTCAACCGTGCTGCTTTTTGCCCCTTCTTCACCGGGGGAAAATCTGGCCGTCAGCCCGTTCCAACTTTTGTTCTCCGAAATAACGCTTGTTTCCACCTATTCCTGCACCCACATCGAAACCCGGCAGGCGCTAAAATTAATCCACGGGGGACGGGTTAAGGTGGAAGAACTGATTACCCATCGTTTTGACTTGACCGGCGTTGGCCAGGCCATCAACCTGGCTGCGTTAGCCGGAGAGTCGATGAAAATTCTGATCATCCCCTCTTAAGGCAAATAAATAGCGGATATTGGGTGGTTGTCAGGGGAAACAAAGGTATGATATACTGAGTTAGTTCTTAAAGAGGAGGGGCTAACGTTTAGCCAATTATGTCGCGCCAGGCTGACATTCAGAAACTAATCATCACGCATCGGCGGCACTTGCAAAAACTGCAAGAGATTCAAGCGTACAAAGGCAGCTCTACCGAACCTCATATTCTTTTAGAAATCGAAGATACAACAGCGGAAATCGAAAAGCTGGAAGCAGAGCTAAAAAACATTAAAGATAGCTCACCGGCTACCCCAACCACACGATATGGTTCTATCCGTAAAGTATTTCAGAATCACACCAGGAAAATTGGCCTAGGTTTTGGCGCAATCATTGGTGTGGGAATAATTGTCTGGGGAATTGGCGCCTTTTTTGATCAAAGTAAAGAATTACCGCCCAGGCCAATTTGTCAAACATCGCCCGTGCCGGTGCAAATTGTGGTGGCCCAATTGCCAAATTGCCCTTCCGACTTTCAGGCGCAATTAGTTGAACAGTGGACCGGCGAAACGGCCGCAGTGCTGCCTCTTAACCAAGTCTTCGCCACCGGTTCCGCCACCCGCGCCCAAACTGGAGCCGATATCGTGGTGTGGGGCGCCTGTAACCAGCAAAACCCCGCAGAATTAACCCTGACCTACGAACTCATCACCAGCCGCAAACCCGACGAGATTTACGAACCCACCCGTTTGAGCATAACCGGCCCGTTCACCGACCTGGCCAACCTGGGCCTGGCCTTAATTAGTTATCAACATGGCGATTACGCCCAGGCCGTTGACCAATTCAGCGCCTTACCGGCTATCAAAACCACCGCCGAGCCGGCCCTTGTTTGGGCTAACAGCCTGCTTTTTGCCGGGCGTTACGAAGCGGCCATTGACGCCTATGAAGAAATCATCCTGACCCTGAAACCCGATTGGAGCGTGATCTACAACAATTTGGGAATCGCCCGTTTCAATAAAGAATTATTGGAAGCAGAAGGGACTGCCCAGGCCGGACGTGACCATTTTGAGCAAGCCATCAAATTGGCCGAAGCGCAGGGTGAAACCGATTTGGCTCTATTGGCCCATGTCAACAATAGCCGGCTGCTCTTACAGGGCAGAAAATGGGATACGGCCAAAAAACATTGTGAAATGGCCTTGAGCCTAAATACCCAATCGGCCCTGCCCTACATTTGCCGGGCTACTTTCCACTTTTTCCAGGGCTTCAGCGCCGCAGAAAAAATGGACCTCAAAGCCATCAAACAAGACCTGGAGCAAGCCGCCCAATTTGATGATGCCCCGGCCAAATTATATTACCTGCGCGCGATCTGGTACGAGCAAGAACAGCAAAAGCAAGCCGCCATCGAAAACTATCTGCGCTTCTTCAATAAAATGGAATACCGTGCTTGTTTACACACCGACCAGGAAGCATTGCACAACGCGGCCATTTTTCTTGATGAGTTAAGCCGTTAGGTTCCCTAACACGATACCGGCTTGTTGGTTAAACTATCATGCACGTGTTTGCATGGATAGTACCAGTGCCGCGTGCAACCGTGTGGCTGGGTATGAAAGTGAACCATACTCAACTCTAACCCAAGCAGCAAGCCCCAATGAGCCAGGGGTTTTTGCTGCTCCTCAATCTCCGCGCTATTCACTTTGTCTTTCAAATGCTGCCAAATCTGCTTAAAAGATGCCGACTGTATTTCAAGTTCAGGCGGGGCGCTGATACCTTCGGTTGAAATCTGGTCAGGTATTTCGGGCAGAGGGGATAATTGCGCATACGCTTCAAGCGCTTCAATATCGCTTTTGCTGACCTGCTGGCCGTAGAAATCAATCAATGTCCACAGGGTTTTCTCGTGGGGCCAAATTTGACTATTGAGGAGGGCCTGCACCACAAACGGTATATCCCCGGCCAATTCGCTCATGGACAAGTTCGTTCCCGGATAATACTTTTGGCCCGCTTTTTGAGAAAAATCTGACCAACGCCGCTCAAGCTTCTCGATAATGCCTCCTCTGCCGGTTAATGTCTGCTGCAAAGTGGCGTCCATTTGCTCTTGCTCTACCATAAAGCGCAAAACCTGTAGGGCAATCAAAGGCCGCAAATAAAGACTGGGGTGCGCCTCATCCCCTTGCGCAAAGTCGTCAATCTTTTCAATGCAATCTGCGGCTACATCTTGGGCCGACAAAACATAGGCCGGGCCGGTGAACAAAACGCCGCAAACATCGGCAAAAACTTCTTCCAGCCAGCGGTTCCAGAGATACATTCGCTCCATTGACTGCTGCAATACTTGAACTTGCCTCAACCCTTTTTCCTGCCTGACCAATTCTAATGAGGCGTTGTCTATTACCACCCGCTGCATTGCTTCGTGAACGGCTTCGGTTTCTTGCCACGCTAAAGCGTTCCAGTAAATATGATGTCCCAACTCGTGCGCCAACGCCTGCCATTGGCCGGTATCAGGATCATAATCGGTGAGAGGAATGGAGATTAGGGGGATTTGCGGCGCATAAACAGACCGAGAAATGCGATACAACTTTTCAAAGTAAACGACCGGGGCTTCCAGCCGCACATAAGGCGCATGCACCCGTTCCACGTTGTGCCAACGATGGCAATAACCCTGCAACAAATTACGCGCCTGGGCTAAATTTGGCGAAAATCCTTCGCCATTGGCCGGTCTAATCCGCTGTTCGCAGGCGCGGCTCAGGATATTCCATTCGTGCAATAGCCGTTCAATGCCGGCATGTAAAACATAGTGGGGCGTGACCATAGGGGATGGGGCATTTTCCAACAGACGAACATAATCTCCGGCAAAATCCGAGAAATTTTTTAGTATCGCCAATAATTCAGGCCACTCCTGCTTTGATTGGAAATACAAATACCACTGTCCGGCCAGTTTTAAAATAGCATCAAGCTTTCTTTGATAAGCTTGTTTACGCCTTTGACGTAACATGATAACCTCCCTTTTTATATGTATGGACGTATTGGTTGATATTGACCCAGACTGAAACCGCTATATTAATAATATAGCACCTGTTTGTTAAAGTCAACGCCCAATTTGTTCATGGGTCTGTCCTAAGCTTTAGGCAATTCCGTAGCAGGGGCGACGGGCCGGTTGCCCCTACATGGCTAAGAATTTGTTCATCCCCTCGCCGCCGGTTTGCCACCTGCGCCAATTTCAGGCAAAATGAGGCCGATTCAGGAGGCTATTTGTCCCGCTAAAAATGAGGAGGAACATGGTCAAAATCAAACCTTTCCGGGGACTTCGATATAATCTCAACAAAATCCCTGACCTTTCCAGCGTGGTCAGCCAACCCCACGACCGGATCCGGCCGGACTTGCAGGCTGAATATTATCGTTTGAGTCCGCACAATATCGTCCGCATAGTCAAGGGTAGGGCGCACCCGGCCGATAATGAAACAGATAATATTTACACCCGGGCCAGAGAAATATATCAACTCTGGCTACGCGAAGGCATCCTCGTCAGGGAAAAAGTCCCTGCCCTGTATGTCACCCGCCAAACATTCACCCTGCCGGACGGCAGCGTGAGAACGCGCCAGGGTTTGCTGGCAGCCCTGGAGTTATCCCCTTATGTGGCAGGCGTTGTTTTGCCCCACGAACAAACCCTACCCAAGTCAATGGCCGACCGCATTAGCCTGTTGCAGGCAACCGAAGCCAACTTTGGCAGTGTTTTTATGCTCTATCCGGGCGGAGGCGTCAATGAGTTGTTAGACCAGGCCCTGACCCAAAGCCCCCTGGTTGAATTTCGGGAACTCTTTGAACACGAAGTTGTCCAGCAGCTTGGGGTTATAACCTCCCCGGCCGTAATTGCGGCCGTAATGGAAACATTGGCGGCCAAACCAAACCTCATCATCGCCGACGGCCATCATCGTTACCAAACAGCCGTTGAATACCGAGTTAAAATGCGGGCCAGGCACCCTGATGCGCCGCCTAACGCCGGTTTTAATTACCGCCTGGTCACGCTGGTGAGTATGGACGACCCTGGCCTGGTGATTCTGCCCACCCACCGGCTTATCCGCGCCGGCAGCCCGTTGCGGACGGAGGAAATTCTGGAACGGGCCAAAACCTACTTTGAGATAACGGCCCTACCCAACCGGGCCGCCCTGGAAACAGCCCTGGCCGCAGCCAGGCGCAATTCCCAACCGGGTTTTGGCCTTTACAATGGCGCTTATGCGCTGCTCAGCCTGCGCCACCCCAACGTGACCGCAGAGCTGCTGCCGGACCATAGCCCTGAATGGCGGTCGCTTGATGTAGCCGTAGCTCACGAATTGTTCATTGAGCGCGTATTGGGAATTGATAAACAGGCGGTAGCCATGAAGGAAAAAGTTGAGTTTATCCGTAATGCGGACCGGGGCTTTGCCGCGATAGAAGAGGGTCAGGCCGATTACCTGCTGCTCATGAACCCCACCCGCATCGAGCAGGTCCGGGTTTGCACCGCCGCCGGCGAACGGATGCCGCAAAAATCCACCGATTTTTATCCCAAAATGCTCAATGGCTTGGTTGTCTTGCCGGTAGGCGCAGAGGAGGTTTTATAAACGACCGGGAGAAAAAATGGCTATGACGCAAGCAAACGTTAACCAGCCACTAAAGCCGTAATCCCCTGCCACAGTTGGTACAGCCCAAAGCCCAGCAGCGCCGTCGCCGCGATACCGCTTAAAATTTGGCTAACTTTGGGGCCAAACCGGCTGGCCGTGCCAAATAAAATAATAAAGGTGGCAAACCCGCCAATAAGGGTGGTGTAAAAGCCCAGCCCAAAACCAAGCCCCAACGCCGGTGATTGTCGCCAGCCCGCAATGACAATGGGGCCGGCAATAATTCCCCAAAAAAGGTAGGGGCCGGGGCTGAGGGTGTTCATCAAAACAGCCTTTAAAAAGTTTTGCCGGGCTGCTTCTTCAACCACCGGCAGGGCCAAACCGGCCGCTTTGGCGGCCAAAAACGCGCCCCGGGCCAGGTATAAAATAAAAAGTCCGCCCAAAATTTGTAAAACATTCAACAACCAAGACGGGGTTTGAGTTAGCACTAACAAAACCAGGGCAATAATGGGGCCGTCGCTGAGCAGGGGGGCCAAAGCGGCCGGCAAGGTTCGTCGCCAACCATTTTTGAGCGTTTGGGATAGTAAAAATGCTTGAAACGGGCCGGGGGTAGCCATAGCCGACAGGCCAAGGGCCGCGCCGCGCAAGTAATAAAAAAACAAGGGCAAAATCTCCGGTGGTTTGATAATTTTGGCATTGTACGCTACGAATTTATTATTGACAATTCGTCTAACCGCAGCGGCCCGTTGCGGCTTGCTGCTCCAGGTTGGGTAAGGTAAAATTGAAGCACTTAAACTGGAGGTGACAAAATGGTGAACGACTTTTTAGCAAGCAATTTAGGCACGCAAATTCTTACCATTGTGCTTGGCGTAGTGGTGCTCATTCTGGGGCGCAAGCTTTTTTGGCTGGCCATTGCGGTATTGGGCTTTGTGCTGGGCCTGGGCCTGGGCATGCAATTTGCCGGTGGGCAACCCGACTGGCTGGCCTTAATCATTGGCCTGGTGGTGGGGGGCCTTGGCGCGCTGCTGGCGGTTTTGGCCCAAAAGATAGCCGTGGGGGTAGGCGGTTTCATTCTGGGCGGTTATCTGGTGATGTGGTTGATCAACCTGCTGGGCCTGGCCTGGAATCAATGGTTCTGGGTGCTCTTTTTTGTGGGGGGCGTTATTGTGGCCGTGCTGGTGCTCCTGTTGTTTGACATGGCCCTGATCATTGTCTCTTCCCTGATTGGCGCCGCCCTAATTGTTCAGGCCGTTAACCTCAACCCGCTGGTAACCGGCTTTGTGTTCTTTGCCCTGCTCATTGTAGGCATTGCGGCGCAAACTAAAATGTTATCGCCAACTCGTGAAACAGATTAGGGCTAAAGATTTAATAATTTGTGCATTTCATTGCCGAATTTCCAAGGAATATGTCTCCCAAACGCACAAGTTATTTACGACTCAATCCTTAGCAGAGACCATTCCGGCCCTGTTCGCTTCCTGTCAGCTTCATGGTATAATGCCGCGTATGCCCCACCTAAAACGGAGCCTGATTGCCGGGCTGTTAGCCGCCATTTTTTTTACTGCCGCCTGTCAAAGCCAACCGGCGCAAGTTTTTATTGACGTAGACGGCGGGCGCCAAACCCTCACCACCGAAGCCGAAACGGTGCGGGCCGCGCTGGACGAGGCCAGGATTGTTTTAGGGCCGCTGGATAGGGTTAGTCCCGACCTGTACGCCCAACTCGAACCGGGGCTGGTGATTGTGGTCACGCGGGTCACCGAAAAAATCGAAGCCGAACGAAAAGTCATTCCCTTTGAACGGCAAACCCTGGTCAACGAGGCGCTCTCCCCCGGCGAAACCCGGCTGGCCCAACTGGGCGTCAGCGGCGAAGATGAAATTTCAATACGGGTTGTTTACGAGAACGGGATAGAAGTTAGCCGCACCGAAATCAGCCGCACCACCGTCATCGAGCCGATCCCCGAAATACTGGTGGTTGGCCCCAAACAAAACAACTTGCCCTCGCGGCCCATTGAAGGCGTTATTGCTTATCTATCCGGCGGCAATGCCTGGCTCATGCGCAACAGCAGCGGCAGCCGCCGCGCCTTGACCACAGCCGGCGATCTGGATGGGAGAGTATTCAGCCTGGCCCCGGATGGCCGCCAACTTGTTTATACCACCAAATTGACCAACGAAATCGAGCTGCCCCTGAATGAAATGTGGCTGGCCTCAACCACCATCATCGGCGAACAACCTATCACCCTGGGCATCCAGGGCGTGCTGCATGCCCAATGGTCGCCCGTGGTCACCCAACCGCTTCTGGCTTACAGCACGGCGCAACGGACGGCCAACCCCCCGGGCTGGCAGGCCAACAATGATTTGTGGCTGCTGGACCTTTCGCCGGATGCGGCCGGAGAAAACATTCCCCAACCCGTTGAGATCATCAAGGCCAATACCCGGGGTCTCTATCCCTGGTGGGGTACGGACTTCGCCTGGTCGCCCGACGGGACCAAGTTGGCTTATACCCGCGCCGACCAGCTCGGCCTGATCCGGTTGGCCTTTAGCCATACGTTAACCGCCAGCCTGGTCCCACTGGTAGATTTTACGCCCTTAAAAACCTTCAGCGAGTGGGTGTGGACGCCCGGCCTGAGTTGGTCGCCCGATGGAAAATTTATTGCCGCCGCCATCCACGGCCCTCCCCTGGCCGCAGAGCCGGACGAAGAAAGTCAGGTGTTTGATTTGTGGTTGTTGGGGGTTAACGGTACAATTTCCGCTAAAGTGGTTGAACAGGTGGGGATGTGGGCCAACCCGGCCTGGGGCCAGGCCGGCATTGCTTTTGGTCAGGCGTTAAACCCCTTGCAGTCGGTCAATAGCCGTTACACCATCCAACTCATTGATCGAGATGGCAGCAACAAACGCCAGCTTTTCCCTTTTAGTAACCAGGCCGGGGTGCAGCTTCCAGAGCTGGTTTGGTCGCCCGCGGGAGATACGTTGCTCTTTATCTATAACGGAGACTTATATCTCACCGGCAGCCAGGGCAGCCCGCCCCAACAGTTGACGATGAACAGCCAGGCCAGTCGTCCGCAATGGGTCGCCCAGGTCCCTGAGTTAAGCGGCGCGGGCGTAGTGACCCCCAGCCAGGCCATCACCTCCACCCCGGCGATCACTCCTGGCCCGCCGCTCACCCCGGCCACAGCCACGTTTACGCCGGAGCCAACAGCCATTGAGCCTACCCTGGAGCCAACGGCCACTCTTACGGCCACCGATGAGCCAGAAGCGGACAAGGAATAAAAGGTGAGTAAGCAAGCTTCCATCTTATTGATGGATGAAGATGCAGACACGCTAGAACAACTGCAAACCATTTTGCAACGAGCGCAATACCAGGTGCTGGCTGCGGTTGACGGGCACGCCGCGCTCCGGCTGGCCAGAACAGCCAAACCCAACCTGATTGTATCAGATTTACTCCTGACCGGTCAGGATGGCTACGAGGTATGGAAAACTCTCCGCGCCGATAAAGAGACCGCCCACATTCCCATCCTGGTTACCAGCGCGCTCACCATTCCGGCCCCCAACGAACCCTGGCGGCCCACACCCGACACCGAGTGGCAACTGCTCTCTTACGACGCCTTTTTGCCAAAACCAATAGACCTGCAACGTTTTATGCGCGTGGTTCAAAGATTACTACAGCCCGATAGCGCGGCCAACCTGCCCGGCGGCCCCACTATTATGCTGGCCATAGAAGATGAAGACATTCAGGGCAAATTGGCCGCCATGCTGCACAACCATAACTTTGGCGTTGAAATTCCGCCTTCCCTGGCCGAAGTGGCCAAATTGGCCGGGGCGCTGCCTCCGGCGGCCATTATTCTTGATTATCGAGCGCCCAACCAGGCCACCCGGCAAGTTATTGCCCAAATCAATAAAGCCGTTTCCGCTACTGTGATGATCCTCATCATTGATCCCGCCAAAGAATCTGATCCAGAAACAAATCGTTGTGACGGCTCGCTCAGAACGCCGCTCCATTCCACCCATACCATTGCCAGCATCAACCGCATCCTGGAGCTTTGCAGCATGCGCCGCCGCACCCAAACCCTGAGCACCCAGCTCATAACCACCACCCACATTCTGCACGATAGCCAACAGATGCTCAAGGCCCAAAACAAAGAACTGGAATACACCAATGCCCGCTTGCGAGAACTGGATAGCTTAAAAGAAATGCTCACCGGTATGGTAGTGCATGACCTCAAATCGCCGCTGGGCGCGGTGCTGGGCGCGCTCCACTTTCTGCAAACGTCGTCTGTGGGCGCCGATCAAACCAGCGCCCTTTTGTTGAACGGGGCCATGGCCGCCGGCAGCCAGATGCTGCGCCTGGTAGAAACCCTGCTGGAAGAACAACGCCTGGAAAACGGGCGCATCAAACCAGATACCGAACCCTTTGACCTGGCCAGCATTATCCACAACAGCGTTGAGCAAATATCATCGCTGCTCACTTTACATCACCTGCAAGTAAACCAGGTAGTGACCGATGACTTACCCCCGATTTATGCCGACGCCCGCTTGAGCCAGCGCATCCTGGAGAACTTACTGGACAACGCCATCAAATTTTCGCCCAGGGACGGCACCATCACCATCCAGACCGCGCCCAGGCAGGACTTTTTGCAAATCAGCGTGACCAATGAAGGACCGGGCATTCCCAAAGAGCAGCAGGCCGAAATATTCAACCGTTTCAGCCAGCTCAAACAGGCCGACGACCCGGCCAGGGCCGGTTTTGGCCTGGGCCTGGCCTTTTGCCAACTGGCCACCCAGGCCATGAACGGCTCTATTTGGGTGGAGAGCGATGGGGAATCCGGCACTACCTTCTGTTTTACCCTGCCTGTTTTTAAGGAAGAGTGAAAGGGTGAGAAGGAGACAAGATGAAAATCACCATCTCTACCGGCGACATTTCCCTCCCCGCCGAACTGAACAACCGCCCCACCGCGCAGCAAGTGGCCGCCGCCCTGCCTATTGAAGGCAAGGCCAACATCTGGGGCGACGAAATCTACTTTGAAATCCCGGTGATGGCCGAGCCGGAGCCGGACGCCCGCGCCGAGGTGGAGGTAGGCGAGTTGGGCTACTGGCCGGTGGGCCATGCCTTTTGCATTTTCTTCGGCCCAACCCCGGTCAGCACCGGCCCCAAGCCCCGCGCCTACAGCCCGGTCAATATTTTGGGCCGGGTGCTGGGCGACGCCGCCCAATTTAAGGGCACGCCCAACGGCGCAACAGTGAAAATTGAGCCAGCAGGGTAAAAACCCGGAAATATAAAATTCGGTAGTGGTCATGTTGTAAGTGACGAGGAATTTCTGGCATGTCATCCGAGGAGCAACGCGACGAGGAATCCGTCAGAATTGTCTTTGCATGACCAGATTCGAGGGATTTCTCGCTCACTTCGTTCACTCGAAATGACATGATCGTCACTTACTTATTTTCTTGATGGCTGCGGTTATGCAACCGCAGCCCAACCTCAAGCGACTTTAGTCGCGCCACAGGATGGTTTGCGTAAGGCATCTCCTAACCAATCCTGGCCAACATGGCCTTAACCAAACCGATCAATAACTACCAGGCTATCATCGCCCAACAGGTAATTTCTGGCGCTGGAATATTTCCAATGTTCCGGCCTCTCCACAAAGCCCTTTTTAACCGGATTAAAATGGATGTAATTCAGTTTCTGTTCAAATACTGCCGCGCTCCAAATAGCTACCGGGTGGTAGCCCGCCTGCTAGACCCTATTTTGCCCACGCTCCTTATTATGAAAAATTTTAACCCAAAAGAGGCGGCTGAATTGACCTAAATTGCCCAGGTAAGTTTTGATTTCGGTAGCGGTGTGCCGCTTATAATCACGGACAACAACGTTGGGAATTTGTTCCGGGTCATCGTGGCTGATGATAGCGTGCAGGTGGTTAGGCATGATGACATAGCCGTGCAGGTTGAAGCCTTTGTTGGCCTGGCAATACTTGAAACTGTTCAGGAGGATTTGAAAGACCGTTTCGTTAAGCAGAATGGGTATCCAGAGGCGGGTGCTGGTGGTAATGAAATAAACGGGGGTTTGCTCGGTGATTTTATATCTTGAACGCATGGGCGGATTAAAATCCGATAAGACAGGTTACGGTTT
>JAFGDY010000073.1 GCA_016931895.1 Anaerolineae bacterium | reverse complement strand
AGGAAATATGGGGCCGCACGTGCGCAAGCCTTTATGCCGACCCCACTTCATTTGCCCAGGCCATCCATCCCGAAGACAAAGAACGAATATTCCAGGCCATTCAAAAACAATACCAGGGCATTTTCTTTAACGAAGAGTATCGGATTATCCGGCCCGACGGCAGCCTGCGCTGGGTTTGGGGCCGCACGTTTCCCATTGAAAATGACCAGGGTAAAGTCTATCGCGTTCTGGCGGTGGTGGAAGACATTACCCGGCGCAAACAGATGGAGGCCGAGTTGATCCAGGCCAGGGATGCCGCCGAAGCCGCTAACCGGGCCAAAAGCGCGTTTTTGGCCAACATGAGCCACGAACTGCGCACCCCCCTTAACGCCATTTTGGGCTTTGCCCAACTAACGGTCCACAACCCCTCCCTGCCGCCGGAACACCGCGACAATCTGCACATTATCACCACCAGCGGGGAACACCTGCTCACCCTCATCAACCAGGTGCTTGACCTCTCTAAAATTGAAGCCGGAAAGATGAGCCTGGAAGAAAAGGAGTTTGATCTGTACCGTCTGCTGGACGACCTGGAAGGTTTGTTCCAACTGCGCGCCGCCGACAAAAGTTTGCGCCTGATGTTTGACCGCGCCGCCGACGTGCCCCAATATATCCGCACCGACGAAGTCAAACTGCGCCAGGTGTTGATTAACCTGCTGAACAATGCGGTTAAGTTTACTCAAAGGGGGGAAGTGATTCTAAGAGTAGGGATCAGGAATCAGGGATCAGGAATTGGGGGAAAAATTAAAAAAACTAAAAAGGAGGCTGGCGAAGTTGGACTCGTACAAGGAGCTGAAAGTTTGGCAGAAGGCGATGGAATTGGAAACGGAACTACTGATTTCGGCCAAACTGAACTACCTGCCGGTCAACACCCTGAATCCGCTCATAAACCAGATACAGAAGATTGGCCGGATGCTCAACGGCCCGATAACCAGCCGATCCAAAAACCAACCCAAAAATCCAAAACCTCCCCCCTAATCCCCAATGCCCAACCCCTGATCCCTGATTCCCAATCCCTAATTCCTATCTCCTTCCAAATTCAAGACACCGGCCCCGGCATCGCCCCCGCCGAACTGGATTACCTGTTTGAAGCCTTCAGCCAAACTCAAGCCGGCTTGCAAGCCCGCGAAGGCACGGGCCTGGGCCTGGCCATCAGCCGGCGTTTTGTGCAATTGCTGGGCGGCGAAATATGGGTTGAGAGCCAGGTGGGGCAGGGCGCCACTTTTACCTTTACCCTACCGGTTGGCGTGGCGGCCGGGGCGGAAGTGCTGGCCCGGGCAGAGCGGCTATTGCGGCGGGTGGTGGGCGTGGCCCCCGGCCAGCCGGTTTACCGGTTGTTGATTGTGGATGACCGGTGGGACAACCGCCAATTCCTGGTCAAACTGTTGGCCCCGTTTGGGTTTGAGCTGCAAGAGGCAGAAAATGGACAACAAGCCCTGGAAATTTGGCAGGCGTGGCAGCCCCACCTGATCTGGCTGGACATACGCATGCCGGTGCTGGACGGTTGGGAAACAACCCGGCGTATCAAAGCCACGCCGCAGGGCCAGAAGACGGTGGTGGTAGCCCTGACCGCCGGCGCATTTAAAGAAGACCGGGCCAGGGTGTTAGCCGCCGGCTGCGACGGTTTTATCCGCAAGCCGCTGCGCGAAGCCGATATTTTTGAAACGCTGGAACGGCATTTGGGCCTAACGTTTATCTACGCAGAGCCGCCGGTTGAGGCCACGCCCAGGTCTAAAGCAGAACTTGTGGCGGCCTTAAAAACCCTGCCCCCCGACTGGCTGGCCGCGCTTGAAAAAGCCATCATCGTGGTGGATATGGAGCGCATTGACCACCTGCTTGCCCAAATACGCGGCAGCCGGCCGGCCCTGGCCCACAGATTAACCAAGCTGGCGGACAATTTTGAATTTAACAGAATTTCTGCTTTAATTGAAGCAGCCAAAAAGACCGAGTAAATTGGTCTCTTTGCCGATACGCTGGTGTAAAAACGCCAAGAAGGCCGTCAAAATGAACAATTATCCCGATGTGCCCCAGGCCAATATTTTAGTGATTGACGATACCCCGGCCAACCTGCAATTGTTACGCAAAACGTTGTTAGAGCAAAACTATAAAGTCCGGCCCGTGGCCGACAGCGGCCTGGCCCTCCAGGCCGCCCAAACCGAACCGCCCGACTTGATTTTGCTGGATATTATGATGCCGGGAATAGACGGCCTGGAAGTATGCCGCCGGCTTAAGGCTAACCCCGCCACCGCCGAGATTCCCATCATCTTTATGACCGTGCTGGACCAGCCGGAGGATAAAGTGCGCGGATTTGAAGCCGGCGGCGTAGACTACCTGACCAAACCCCTCCACATCCCCGAAGTGCTGGCCCGGGTGAACACCCACCTCACCCTGAGTTGTTTGCAGCGGCAGTTAGAAATAGACAAAGAGTTGCTGGAACAGCGCGTGCGGGCGCGCACCGCCCAACTGACTGCGGCCAACCAGGATCTCCAGGCCGAAATCGAGCGCCGCATTCGCCACCAGCAAGAAAAAGAGCGCCTGTTCGACCTGACCCGCCAGCAAAGCGAGCAACTGCGCCGGTTGACCACTTTGCTGCTTGAGTCTCAGCAGCAGCGCCAGCAAGCCTTAGCCCACACCTTTGAACGGTACATCACGCCCTATCTCACCCTGCTGGGCGATAATCTGCGTTTGATGCAGAAAATTGTCGGCCAAAATACCCCGGCCGAAGCTATTGATTTACTGCCCGACTACCTACTCGACTTTTGCAGTGACATAAGATTTAACATTAACAAGAAAATATGGGATAATAAAGGTCAAGCTAATCGGTATTCAAATGCT
>JAFGDY010000072.1 GCA_016931895.1 Anaerolineae bacterium | reverse complement strand
GGAAAGATAGAAAAAGTTACTCTACTTTGTTAATTATGACAACTATTAAGCAGAACAGTTGTGCAATGTGACAATGTCAAGTTAAAAGTGTTAGTCAATGAGCCATAAACTCCTTGAAAATTGTGAATTGTGAGTTGTGAATTGTGAATGATTAATTTACCGTTCGCTGATGGGGCAATTATACAATAGGGTTAAGGGAAACAGAAACAATGGGCAGCCTCATAATCTGGGCAAGGCTATTGAATTTCTTGACACTTCAACCGTTTCGTTTACAATCTCAAGGAATTAATCTTTCCAGAAAAGCCGATGAAACAAAAATTTCTGGGGGGAAGCTTGGTCATGCTGGCGCTGCTGGCAATCCTGTGGCCCTACGGCCAAGTTAAAGCGCAATCCTCCCCGCCCAAACTTAAAAGCTTGTTGGTTGAACTCTGGCCGGAATATGACCGGCCCGAGGTTCTGATCATCTATCGAGCCGAGCTAAGCGCGGATACGCTCTTGCCTGCCACCCTAACCTTCCGCCTGCCGGGGCATATTGACTCCATGCATGCGGTGGCGGTGGAACAGAATGGCAACTTGCTGGAGGTTAGTTTGGATAGAATAACATTTCTACACGAAGATAACCAGACATTACTCACCTTTTCCACGCCTGCTCCCAAAATCCAGTTGGAATATTACGACCCTCTGCTTCTAAACCGCGAAAATCAAACCCGCCGCCTGGCCTTTCAATTCCTGGCCGCTTATGATCTTGAAACAGCCATTTTTGAAGTGCAGGAGCCATTTGGGGCTGAAGATTTTGAGCTAACCCCTGCCCCTAACAACACCTTTGCCGGTAGAGACGGACTAAAATATCACACCATTCAGGTGGCCGGTCTGGCCGCCGGGGACACTTTTGAGTTGGCGGCCACTTACCGGCGCGATACCGATGATTTAGCGGCGCAGCAACCGGCAGGCAATACGTCTCTGCCCTCCCAAACGTCTCCCGCAACGGGAGCAGTCACCGGGCAGGAACTCAACCGGGGCTATCTGTTGATTGGCGGCGGTATCCTGCTGCTGCTGGCAGGTGGTGGTTATTGGTGGTGGTTAAGCCGGAAACAGGCAGAAGTGGTTCCCTGGCCGGCCAAATCCGCGCAACCGGGCTGGCGCAAGAAAAGGGTAAAACCTGGCCGTACCCCATCAAAACCCTCGGTCACGGTGGGCTTCTGTTATCGCTGCGGCGCGGCTCTACGCGAAGACGCCAATTTTTGCCACGCCTGCGGCGCCGAACGACGTCAAACATAAGGAGACAAATTGTGTCAAAAAGTACAAAGTTTTTAATGATCATTCTCTTCATTTTGGTGCTGGTGTCATTGAGTTTGAACCTCTACCTGATCTGGCAGTTACAACGCCTTGAGCAACAGGCCAAAAATGCAGCCCGGGCGTGGGGGCCGGTGGTGCAAGAGACTCTGGCCCAAACCATTACCGATCTGCAAACCTTTCAGGAAGCAACCATTGAGTTCAACGTAGCCGTGAACGAGGATTTCCCTGTTGAGGCCGACATCCCCTTTAACGAAACCATCGAAATCCCCGTTCAGTTGTCTGTGCCCATCAAACAGGAGATCAATACCACCATTTTGCTCGACCCGCTGGGGACAGGCCAGGGCTTTCCGGTGGACGTGACCGTGCCGGTGGACATTGAAATTCCCATTGACACCAGCATCCCGGTTTCCATTGACCGCACCATTCCCATTTCCACCACCGTGCCGCTCAACCTTGACGTACCCATTGCCCTCAACCTCGGCGATACCGAACTGGCCGGATACATTGGCCGGTTGCAGGAGAGTCTGACTTCACTAGAGGGAATTGTGGAGCAGGCGCTCTTGGAAGTTACAAAATAGAAATCAGGAACGCTAATTGTTGTCAAAAACTAATCTTCCCGCTTTGGGCTTGACCATTTTATTTTTGCTGACTTTTGCCGCCGACCCGGCTAAAGGTCAACCTACCTCTACGGCAGAACGTATCGCCTTTGCCGCTTACCGGCACGGCCAGTGGGATATTTACAGCCTGGCCCCGGATGGCTCTACCCCCCGCCAACTCACCAACGACGTCTTTGAAGATGCCGACCCCGCCTACTCGCCCCAGGGCGACAAGCTGGCCTTTGCCTCTCGCCGCAATAATAATTGGGACGTGTACGTGCTTGACCTGCCCACCGGCCAGGAAACCCGCCTGACCAACTCGCCCCATTACGAAGGCGCGCCAACCTGGAGTCCCGACGGCCAGAGCCTGGCCTACGAATCCTACCAGGCCGGCAACCTGGACATCTGGCGCGTTGACGCCGCCGGGATCGGCCCGGCCATAAATCTGACCGCCAACTCGCCGGCGGGCGACTTTGCCCCGGCCTGGAGTCCTGCCGGCCGCACCCTGGCCTTTACCAGTTGGCGCGAGGGCAACAAGGATTTATTCTTACTTGAGATAGCCAGCGGCAATGTCACCCGCCTGACCGATACCCCGACCGCCGAAGAATGGCCCGTCTGGCATCCTAACGGCAAGCAATTGGCCTTTGTGATTGACGATTTGGGCGACCGGGAGGTATTTGTTTTAGACACAGCTCAGCCCCCCACTCAAAACGGGCCGATGGAGCCGGTCACTTGGCTGGGCCGCACCGATGGCCCGGCCTGGAGTCCCACCGGTGATACCCTGGCGGCCATCTTTCATCGTTGGGATGGAGAAGTGGTGGCTCTACAAACGTCCGGCGCAATCCATCAACTCCCCCACCTATTGACCGGCATCATTAGCATCCAGGGGCGTTTGACCTGGCATCAGCAGGCAGTTGAGGCCGGCCAAAGGGTCGCAACCTTGAGCGACAATGGCGGTTCGCCATTGTACCGGGAACAATTGACCGCCAACGAGGCGCACGAGGCTGAGCCTTTTAACCTGGTTCGTTTGGATGATCTGGAAGTAGGCACGCCCTGGCTGGCCGATACGGTGGATGACTCATTTCAAGCCTGGCGGTTTCGGTTGCGGGACGAGGTGGGGTATGACTTTTTGGGGGTATTGTCGGATGCCACGCGGGATGTGGCTGCTTACAGCGAAACGTCGCAATATGCCAGTTGGCATAAAAGCGGGCGGGCCATTGACACCCTGTTTGATTATCATCTAAACGGCGAATTGGCCCACGAGATTGGGCGCGAAGATTACAGCGGCGAAACCTACTGGCGCATTTTTCTACGCTGCGCCGACCAGAGCGGCCGGTGTGGCCGTCCGGTCACGGCCAACCCGTGGAATTATAGCAGCCGCGCCCGCACCCAGATTGCCCCCGAACAGGGCGGCCTAGAAAAGGCCAACTTGGCCGGTTACTACGTGGACATGACCGCCCTGGCCCGCGAGTACGGCTGGCAACGCATTTCCTCGCACGACGACGAGGAATACAGTTGGACCTGGCACTTTTTGGCCTTTGAATATTGGCATTACCAAAAACGTTTGGCCGACGACCAGGCCGAGACAAATAGCAGCGCCGCCAACTGGTACCAGGCCATGCTCGATGTTTATCCCCCAAACACCTTAGAACGCTTTTTTACCTGGCCCAAAATGCGCGCCCTCGGCGAAGACTCGCACCTGATTGCCCTCAAAGGAGTGCCCCTGCCCCTAGAAGCCAAACCCTGGTGGGCCTTGGTTGAACAACCCTAACCCCCCGGATGAACCGGAGTTGGAAATAAGAATTTAGAATTTAGAAATTAGGTAACCATTCGCTGTTCCACCTGATGGTTACAGTTTTGAAACCGTAACCGGATATTTGACCGGGTTAACCCGATATTTACCCGTTCCGGTTGAATAACCGGAACGCTCGTCCACAAGGTGAACAATCGCGAAATTAGAAACCTTAGCCGAATGTTGATAAACCGGCCCTATCTAATTTCTATTTCCTGCTTCCTATTTCCCAATCCGCTCCGTCCAACACCTCCCTCACCTTATGGGCCAATTCTCTTGGCGAAAAGGGCTTTTGGATAAACTCTGCGCCCGCAAACAACATCTCATGTGTTACCATAGCCTGGCTGGTGTAACCTGAAGTGAAAAGAATTTTAATATCAGGGCAGATAGTTTTTATCTGGTTGGCTAATAGTTGGCCTCCCAATTGGGGCATGACCATGTCCGTCAACAAAAGGTGGATTTCTCCGTTGTATTTCTGGGCCAAACTCAAAGCTTCCCGGCCATTGGCCGCCTGTAGAATGGTGTAACCCTGCCAGCCCAGCACCCGCACGGCCAACTCACGCACCATTGCCTCATCTTCCACCACCAGGATTGTTTCTGCGCCGCGGGGCAAATCATCCGTTTCCGCCAGCCGGAGCGCGGTGTCGGTGGCCTGAGTTGCCCGCGGTAAATAGATTTTAAAGGTACTGCCTACCCCTTCTTCGCTGTAGGCCCAAATATTGCCCTGGCTTTGTTTGACAATGCCAAAAACAGTGGCCAAGCCCAACCCTGTGCCCTCATTAACCTCTTTGGTGGTAAAAAACGGCTCAAAAATATGGGCCTGCACCTCTTTGCTCATACCGCAACCCGTATCACTCACGCACAACCGCACGTGTTCGCCCGGCTCGGCACCCAGGTGGCCGGCCACATACGCATCGTCCAAAACCACATTGGCTGTTTCAATGGTCAATTTGCCGCCGCCAGGCATGGCATCGCGGGCGTTGACCGCCAAGTTAACAATAACCTGCTCCATCTGGGCCGGGTCAATCTTCACCGGCCATAATGCCGGTTCCAGGAACAAGGCCAGCTCTATGGTTTCACCAATGACCCGCTTGAGCATCTTGTCCACAATATCCATAACCACCTCGTTGAGGCTCAATACCTTTGGCTGGATTAACTGCTTGCGGCTAAAGGCCAGCAGTTGGCTCACCAGGTCTGCCGCGTGTTGGCCCGAATGTAGAATTTTTCCGGCCATATCATAGCTTGGACTATCCACCGGCAGGCGATATTGCAGCAACTCGGCAAAACCATTGATGGCGGTCAGCAAATTATTGAAATCGTGGGCAATCCCTGCCGTTAGCTGGCCCACCGCTTCCATTCGTTGCGACCGCCGGACCTGTTCTTCCAGTTCTAACTCGCGGCTCACATCGCGCTGCACGGAAACGTAGTTGACAATCTCGCCGCTTTCGTTGCGCACCGGGGTGATGGTCACCTCGTCGGTGTAAAAACTGCCATCCTTTCTCTTGTTGACAATCCGCCCTTGCCACACTGCCCCCCCGCTAATTACGGCCCACATCTCCCGGTAAAAGGCGTCATCGTGTTGGCCGCTTTTGAGAATACGGCTATGCTGCCCCATCACTTCGGCCCGGTTATGGCCGCCGACGCGCTCAAAGGCGGGATTAACGTAAACAATCACCCCCTCGGTATCGGTGATAATCACGCTCTCGGCCGTCTGCTCAATGGCCGCGCTCAAGCGGCGACGTTCTTCCTCGGCCCGCTTGCGTTCGGCAATGTCTCTGACAATGCCAATAAAGGCTTCCGGCGCTCCGGTGGCATTTTTAATCAACGATGCGCTCAGTTCTACCAGGGCAGTGGAATTGTCTTTTCTGAGCATGGTGTATTCAACATTTCTCACGCTCCCGCTCTCCAATGTTTTTTCCAGGTTTTGCTTTGCGCGCTGCCGGTCTAGAGGAGCGATAAAATCAAAGGCATCCTTTTGACTGGCCAGGAGTTCTTCCACATTTGCGTAACCAAGCATGCTGGCGTTTTGTTGATTCGTCATCAGCAAATTACCCTGTAAGTCGGTCAGGGTAATGGCATCAGGAGAAGTTTCAATCAAACGACGATACCGTTCTTCGCTTTTGCGCAACGCTTCTTGGGCCTGTTTGTGGGCGGTGATGTCTTCCAGGCTACCTTCGTAATAAAGTATCTGGCTCCCTTCCTGGTCTCGCCCGGCCCGGGCTGTATTCCGCGCCCAGATGATGGCGTCATCATGCCGGTACATCTGGACCTCAAAATCTCGCACCACCCCTTCTTGTTCCAACAAGGACTGCCAGCGATGGCGTTCTGTCACATCAACGTACAGATCAATAGCGTTGATGGCTAGAAGAGCCTCCCGGTTTGGATAGCCCAACATCTCCACCAGAGCCGGATTCACCTCCAAAAATTGCCCCCCCGGGGCCGTCCGATAAAGGCCCACCGGCATCCGGCTAAACAGACTCTGGTAACGAATTTCAGCCGCTTTAACTGCCTGGTGTTCCCTGGCCCGGGCCAGGGCCACAGCCACCTGATTGGCGGCGGCGGTAAGCACGGCAAAATCATCTTCACTAAAAGCATCAACCCGGCTACTCTCAATAACCAGCACTCCCAAAACCTTCGGGCCGACCTTAAGGGGTAGGTCCAACTCAGACAAACCGTTGAAGGCCGGCACATAATCCGGCTCTTTGGTTACATCAGGGGTATAGTGGGGCCGGCCATCCAACAGGGGACGTTCGCTCAAGCCCTGGCCGGACGGCAGGCGTAAATCAAGCGACATATTGGCAGCAGGCGTGCAAGCCCGCAATACGCGCTCGCCGGTAGATTCGTCTACCAGCAAAATGCCCACGTGATCATAACCCAACGTCTTATGCAAACCAACAACCACTTTATCACAAATATCCGTTTCGTCCAGGGTGGCCACCAACTCAGAACTGAGGTGGAACAGGGCGGCTTGTTGGCGGGCATGGGTTTCCAGGGCTATCCGCGCCTGCCTGCGCTCCTGCCGGACCATGGCCTCGCGCAATTCGCGTTCCACGGCAGGCAGCAGACGGGCCAGGTTGTCCTTCATCACGTAGTCGTGCGCCCCGGCCTTCATCGCTTCTACCGCCGTTTCTTCGCCAATGGCGCCTGAAACAATAATAAAGGGTAAATCAAGCCCGCGCTTTTGCAATAACGCCAAAGCGGCCAGGCCGCCAAAACCGGGTATTTTGAAATCCGCCAGAACCACGTCCCACGCCTGTTGCGCCAGGGCCATGTTCATATCCGGGGCTGTCTCAACCCGCTCAAAAGTGGGATCATAGCCGCCATGACGCAGTTCGCGTACCAGCAGCAGGGCGTCATCTTCTGAATCTTCAACAATCAAGACACGTAGGGGTATCCTCATGAATTACTCCAAGTTGGGCGGGTTTCTAAAACCGGTATAGTTTATCATCATTCCATCAAAGCGTAAAGTAAAACGTCGCCCCTTTATCCACCCCGGCTTCAGCCCAAATGCGCCCTCCGTGGCGGTGGATGATCCGTTGCACGGTGGCCAGGCCAATGCCAACCCCCTCAAACTCTGTGTCCCGGTGCAAGCGTTGAAAAGCGCCAAATAACTTATCGGCATAAGCCATATCAAACCCGGCCCCGTTGTCGCGGATAAAATAAACCGGCTCGTCGTTGATCTCTGTTCGGCCAAATTCAATTTTGGCGCGAGAACGCTGCCGGGAAAACTTCCAGGCATTGCCCAGCAAATTCTCCAACGCCGCCCGCAGCAGCTGCTCATCCCCCTTAACCACTATGTCAGGGGTGATAATAAAGTCTACCGCCCGTTTGGGCTGCGTCTGTTGCAAATCCGCCACAATTTCTTGAGCCAAAACGCTGAGCTGAACGGGCAGGCGATGCAACTCCCCCCGCGTCAAACGCGATAATTTTAGCAAATCATCAATGAGCTGACCCATCCGGCGGCTGGCGGCCAATACCCGGTGCAGGTAATCTTGGCCCATTTCACCCAACACGCCCGCGTATTCATCCAATAGGGCCTGGCTAAAGCCGTTAATGCTGCGCAGCGGCGCGCGCAGGTCGTGCGAAACCGAGTAGGCAAAGGTTTCCAATTCTTTGTTGGCCGCTTCAAGTTGGGCCGTGCGTTGAAGCACGCGCTGCTCAAGTTCCACGTTGAGTTTACGGATTTCTGCCTCAATCTGCCTGCGCTCGGTAATATCGTGGGCTACCACGGTGGCGCTAACCGGCTCACCTTCCTTGTACCGATGACTCATATTAAGCAGCACCCAAAACTCACGGCTGTTTTTGCCCCTGATTTTACATTCAACAATGTCGGGCACAGGCTGGCCGCTAAATAGTTTCTGTTGTCTTTCTATAAAATGTTTCCGGCTTTCCCCAACCAGGAGCGCAAAGGGATTCAGCGCCAAAAATTCTTCTCTGGTGTAACCGCTATATTCACACATCACGTCATTAACGCTGATAAACCGGTTTTGGACAAAGTCAATTTCACAAATACCGGCCGGGGCGTATTCAACCAGTTGCCGGTATTTTGCTTCACTCGCCCGCAACGCCTCCTCGGCCTGCCGGCGTTCGTTCAGCTCCTGTTTTATCGCTTCGTAGAGCCGGGCATTCTCCATGGCTACGGCAATTTGATCGGCCAGGGTTTTTAACACCAACAAATCGTTTTGATCAAAGGCATTCCGCTGGGGACTTTGCACGTCAAGCACGCCAATCACCCCGCCGCGAATCTGAATGGGCACGCTCAACTCGGACCGGGTGATTATTTCCCCTTCACCGGGAAACGAGTTTTCATAATGAGTCTCCTTGGCCACATCATTGGCCAACAGAGTTTGATTATGATGGGCCGCCCAGCCAACCATGCCTTCGTTCAATTTCAGCGTATAATCGGGGGGGAAGAGGGCCGTATAGGTGCCGGCTTTGGCCCGCATGCCCAGCCGCCCCTGCCCATAATCCAGGGTAAAAATAGCCACGTGATGATAACCAAAGTTTTCTTGCACTAATTGAACCGCTCTAATCAGCACGTTGTCCAGCTCAAGCACGGCCACAATTTGCCCGCCGATTTCACTGAGCAGGGCCAATTGGTTGACTCGCTGCTGTAACGCCTGCTCGGCCTGCCGCCGGCGAAAGGTATTGAGCAGGAGGTAAAGGATGACAAAGGTCTCAAAGGCCACAAAGATAATGGCGGCCCCCAAAATAGCCCGGTAATCATCATAATATGGATAAGGCTGGTTGAGATGGTGGGAGTTAAAAATGAGAATCCGCCAGGGTTCTGCCTGAGTTATGGCCGGTTTGAGGGGTGGCAGCCAAAATACCAGCAAACCCATAAAGGCCACTATGAATCTGGTTGGTTCTGTTTTCATAGGCCACTTTTTCCTACTTGTTGTTAGAAGCTGTCTGAAAAGCATGTCATTTCGAGGCCACAGGCCGAGAAATCCCTGGAATCTGGCTCGAAAACGTTACCGCGTAGGGATTTCTCACTCCCTTCGTCGCTCGAAGCAACTGTTCGGCTTTTCAGACAGGCTCTTAAACTTTGCGGCTTGAGCATAAAACAAATCCTTAAAAAAGTACAGCCTCAAACCTTTTTTTGGGAATCAGACCCCGCGTTTCTAAAAGTTGACACGATTTACTTTTAGTGTTAAGGTGATTAACCTTTATGCTCATCCCTTTTTAAATTGCTTTTGAGGAGGGAAGTTTAATGACAATCCAACCCAACCCCAACAAAAAACCCAATTTACTGCGCTCAATGCGAGTGCTGGTTATTGGTTTGGTAGCGGTGATTCTGGTATTGGGCCTGGCTTTACTGGCGTTGGTTGTTGGTCAAGCGGTAGCCCCGTCTGCTGCCGGGCCTAAGCGGGCAAATGCCCTGGCCAGCAGTGATGATGCATGTGTGGTCTGTCACCAGCGTACCACACCTGGCATTGTTGAACAATATGGTCATAGTACTATGGCCGCCGCCGAGGTGGCGTGCCGGGATTGTCACGAAGTAAAAAGTGATTATCCCGGGGCCAAAGAACACGAAGACACCTACGTGCTGCAATTGCCCACCCCGGCTATGTGCCAAAAATGCCATGCCACCGAAGTGGCTCAATTTAATCAAAGCCGCCATAGCCTGCCGGCCTACATGGCCATGGTGGGCGCCGACGGTTTGGCCGAAAAATACCCGGACCAATTTGACCATCTAATGGCCATTTATGAGGCCATCCCCGAGGGAGGCTACCAGCCCGAAACAATGCGCAACGCCCTATACCGGTTGGAAGGGCCAGACGTGACCCGTTTTGCCTGCGAAGGCTGCCATAACGTCGGCAAACCCAACCTGGACGGCTCGGTGGGTCAATGCCAAAAATGTCACCTGCGGCACGAATTCAGCCTGGAGCAGGCGCGCAAACCGGAAACCTGTAACTACTGCCACATTGGGCCGGACCATCCCCAGTGGGAAATTTACCACGAGTCGCCGCACGGCATTGCCTACGCCACCGGCGGCCACAACTGGCATTGGGAGGCCGAAGCCGGCACGCTGACCGTGCAAGACTTTCCCGCAGCCACCTGCGCCGTTTGCCACATAAGCGGTTTTGGGGGCGCCGGCACCACCCACGACGTGGGCGACCGCCTGACCTGGTACCTGTTTGCGCCCATCAGCCAGCGCCGCCCCGGTTGGTCAGATAACCGGGCGCGCATGCAAACCGTGTGCCAGGAATGTCATAACCGGGAATTTATTGACGACTTTTACACCGACGCCGACAAACTGACCGAAGCCATCAACGCCTGGGTGGTTGAAAGCGATCAAATCATGGCCCCGCTAAAGGAGAAAGGTTTGGTTACGCCGGAGCCATTTGACGAACCGATTGATTTTACTTACTTCAACCTGTGGCATCACTGGGGGCGCACCGCCAAGTTTGGGGCCTGGATGCAGGGGCCGGATTATGTGCAATGGCACGGTGCCTACGAAATTTTGCACGAACTGGCCGAATTGCGGGAAATGGTCGCCGAGAAATTGGAAAAGGCAGGGGAATAGCCATGTATCACCTGGCCAAAGTTGTTCCGGTTGTGCGGCGCGCGCGTTTGCCTTTTTCACGCGATCAGTTGATGTTGCTAATGATGGCGGCCAACCTGATATTTTTAGGCATTGACATTTACCTGGCCCATAGCATCAGCGGCACCATTGTGCCCAACGAATGGATTCCCATTGTCTTTGGCCCTGTTGGCGGGATATTGCTGCTGCTGGCCGGGCTTATTGCCCTTAAAAACCGCCCTCTGGCCACCATTATAGCCACTTTAACCTTTCTGGTCAGTACGGTTGTGGGTTTGTTAGGCGCGTATTTTCACGTGGTGCGGGGAATTATGCCCACCGCGCCGGTGGGTCAGCGCGTTTCTATTGACCTGCTGGTCTGGGCGCCGCCTATTTTGGGGCCGTTGATGTTCTCAATGGTGGGGCTGTTGGGCCTCAGCGCCGTTTGGATAGAAGACCCGCCCGATAGCGGCAGCCTGATCCTGCTTGGCCGCCGCCGGGTGCAGCTTCCTTACGCCAAAACGCGGGCCTACTTTTACATTGTGGGCATGGCGGCCCTGGCCACCGTTCTCAGCAGCGTTTTGGACCATGCCCGTGTGAATTTTGCCAATCCCTGGCTGTGGGCGCCCACGGCGCTTGGCATATTTGGGACAGCGGTGGCCGTAACCCTGGGGGCGATTAATAAACCGTCCCGCGCCGACCTGACCACCTACATTGCGGCGATGCTTCTGCTCATTGTAGTGGGGATTATTGGGGCAATACTGCACATTGACAGCAATCTGGTGAGAGAAAGCGAAATTGTGCTTGAACGCTTCATCCGGGGCGCGCCGCTGATGGCGCCCCTGTTATTTGCCAACGTGGGCGCGTTGGGCCTGATTGCCCTGCTTGACCCGGTTGAAAGGATTTAATTGTTTTTGAGGCCAACGGGACACTTCCCTTGGGGAACACCTTAAAAAAGGCCAACCACTTTACCCTCGTCATCTAGGTCTACTTGCATAAAAACCGGCTTGGAGGGCAGCCCTGGCATGGTGCGCATCTCGCCGCACAGGGGGTAGATAAAACCGGCCCCTACGCTGGCCCGTACCTCGCGGATGGGCAGCCCAAAGCCTGTAGGCACGCCTTTTAAGGCGGGGTCGTGGCTGATGCTCAGGTGAGTTTTGGCCATACACACGGGCAAATTGCCAAAGCCCGCTTTTTCGTAGGCGGCAATTTGTTGGTTAGCCGCCGAAGAATAATCCACCCCGTCTGCGCCGTAAACTTTGGTAGCAATGGTTTCAATTTTCTCCTTGATGGACATATCGAGCGGATAGAGAAAATCAAAATTGCAGGGCTGCTCGCAGGCGTCCATCACCGCCTCGGCCAGTTCCACCGAACCGGCGCCCCCTTCGGCCCAGTGGCTAGACGCCGCCGCGGCATAAGCGCCCCCTTCTTCGGCCATCCGTTTAACCAGGGCCACCTCAGCCTCGGTATCGTATTTGAAGCGATTGATCGCCACCACCACCGGAATGCCAAACAGCCCGGCAATTTGAATGTTTTTGACCAGGTTGGCGCAGCCTTTCTCCAACAAAGCCAGGTTTTCCTCGGTGTAGGCTTTATCCAGGTCACGGCCGGCAACCACCCTGGGACCGCCGCCGTGCATTTTTAGAGCGCGAATGGTGGCTACCAGCACCACCGCGTTGGGGATAAGGCCCGAATAACGACACTTAATGTTAAAGAATTTTTCCATGCCAATATCCGCGCCAAAGCCCGATTCGGTGACCACGTAGTCGGCCAATTTCAGCGCAATCTGGTCCGCAATAATGCTGCTGTTGCCGTGGGCAATGTTGGCAAAAGGCCCGGCGTGCACAAAGGCCGGGGTGCCTTCCAGGGTTTGCATCAGGTTGGGCATAACGGCCTCTTTCATTAACACCGTCATCGCCCCGGCCGCGCCTAACTGTTCGGCCGTAACCGGCTCTCCGGCCCAAGTTTGGCCAATAACAATGCGGCCCAACCGCTCGCGCATATCACCAAGCCCGGTGGTCAAGGCCAGGATGGCCATTACCTCGCTGGCCACAGAAATGTCAAACCCTGTTTCGCGCGGAACGCCGTCGCCCTTATCCCCCAGGCCGGCCACCACTTTACGCAATTCGCGGTCATTTACATCCAGCACGCGATTCCAGGTGATGGTATAGGGATTAAGGTTCAACGGGTCCAACCCGGTAACTTTGGTGAAGCGCTCGCCATAGTTGCGCTCGTGCAGCATCCGCGCGTCAATGGCCGCCGCCAGCAGGTTGTTGGCGGCAGTGACCGCGTGAATGTCCCCGGTCAGATGGAGGTTAAAATCCTCCATGGGCACTATCTGGCTGTAACCGCCGCCGGCGGCGCCGCCTTTAATGCCAAAGGTTGGCCCCTGCGAGGGCTGGCGAATGCAGGTGAACACGTTTTTGTTCAAATGAGCGCCCAACGCCTGGCTTAAACCAACGGTGGTGGTTGTTTTACCTTCTCCCAGGGGGGTAGGCGTGATTGCCGTCACGTCAATGTATTTTCCTTGCGCGTGATCCTTGAATTTTTCCAGAACGTCCAGGTGAACTTTGGCCTTATACTTGCCGTAATAGTCCAGATCGTCCTCACCCAAACCTACCGCCTCGGCCACTTCTTTAATGGGTTTGAGAACCGCCTCTTGGGCAATTTCAATATCACTGGGTACAGGGTGGCGAACCTTAAACATGGTCTAACCTTCCTTGGTTGTTACTAAATAAAGCCTCATTCAAGCCTCGGTCTCTTGCCCTTGAGGACCGATTGCCGGAAAGGGCTTCATTGGAATATCAAGCAGGGCTTTAAAACTGTCCTGATAAATTCCGGCGTACAAATCCATTTTGGGATTAATGAACGTTTCCTGGGGGTCTATGGAGCGATCGGTAAAGACGACCGGCGCGGCCCGGATCAGGGCAAAGGGAGTGCTTTCCCCGGCCTCGCCCATCACCAATACCGCCGCCGACGCCAGGTCGTCGGCCACGGCCTTTTCGGTAATTTCCAAAGGCCGGCCAAACAGGTCGGGCCGGCCTATTTCACTTTGGATCCCCTCAAAGCCGCTGTAGGCTACGGCCAGGCCGGTGACGCCCCGGCGCAGGGGCGTGAGGTGAGAGTCGGTTACAATCACGCCCAAGCGCTCAATTTGATAACGCTTTTTTAGGCTTTGTCTAAAATTTTCGGCCCACGCCCAGGACCGGCTTGGCCAGAGAATGGCATAGCCGGCGGGCGCGTTGGACAGGTCAATGCCGGCATTGGCAATGAAAACATGGTCTTTGAGGGTCAGGTAAACAAACCCGTCTTCAAACACACGTTCCGCTTCTTGTAAGATCAATTCGGCCAGTTCTGGTTGGGCCGCAAAATCTTTGGAGTATTTCAGCTTTTCCATCCGGCGCGCCCTGGCCGAAGGCCGGACGTCCGCCAACCTGACCACTCTGCCCTGTTCCAGGGAAACCACTTTTGAGGTGACACAAACAAGGTCGCCTTCTGCCAACGGTTCCTGAAAAGTGTCCAGAAAAACAGCCACCAGGTTTTGATCTTTTTGAATAACGGGCGTTTGAATGGGTCTGATTTCCATAACGGGGCATGCCTCTCCTTAAGGAAACGCGTTTTAGCGACTCCTTGAGGCCAGTCTCTTACAGTATATTAGAGAATTTTTTTAAGGAAATGGTTATAATGGTAAATGCATGCAAAATTTGACCCTCTTTTGACGGGTCCATGGGGAAAACGGCTGATAACCCCGGAAGGCGGGTAATTTCCACTTTATCCGGGTTCCGCCTTGGTAGCGTAAACCTTGTTGGGGGAGAGCTAAGAGGAGGATTTGCGCCGGCTACCGAATATAATCCGATAACGCCGGTTTAGGGTCTACCAAATTTTTATTTAAGGCCGCCTGTTTCTGGCCCAGGCCAAAGGCCAGGGCCATCAGTTGCGTGCCGTACAGCACCGGCAGGGGCGGCTCAAACCCAATCTGGCGCTGGCGGGCGTCGAGGTTGACGTGGCACAACGGGCAAACGGCCGCAATCACCTCGGCCCCACAATCGCGGGCGTTTTGCAAGATTTTCCGGGTCAATTCCAGGGCCAGGGGGGTTTGGGTCAGGCCGAGCGCGCCGCCGCAGCAATCGGTTTTGTACGACCAATCTACCGGCTCGGCGCCCAGGGCCTGCATCAGTTGATCCATTTTTAGGGGATATTCCGGGTGTTCGGCGGCGGTGATTTTGCTGGGCCGGGTAACCAGGCAGCCATAATAACAGGCCACTTTAAGCCCCTTTAAGGGTTGCCGCACCTTTGACTCAATTTTAGCCAGGCCCACCCGGTCAACCAGGGTATCGAGCAAATGCTGCACCGTTACCGTACCCTGATAGGCATACCCAAGCTGATCCTCAACGGCCCGGGCCATTGTTTCATTGTGAGCGACGGTGTGCGCGGCTGTTTTGAGCCGGGCAAAACACGAACTGCACGGAGCGGTCACGGTGTCCAGCCCCATCTGTTCCACTGTGGTCAGGGTGCGCATGGGCAGCACCGTAGCCAGGGTCTGATCCGTAGAGTGGGCGGGCGTGGAGCCGCAACACGTCCAGCCGGGCGGCTCCACCAGGTCCAAATCAAGCACACCGGCCACAGCCTGCACGGTGCGGCCGTATTCGGGCGCGGAGGAGTGGAGCGAACAGCCGGGATAATAGGCCACTTTGCCGCCGGTTGGGTCAACCGGCTCCACTTGTTTGGGGGGGCGGGTCAGACTGGGCAGGAGCTTGAGTTTGCGCCGCTTCATCATTTCCAGGCCCATATCCATATTTTTGAACAATTGGCCTGTCCACAAATTTAAGCCCCCCATCAACCCCACTTCGTACAATCGCCCCAACAGGCCGATGTCGCCCAAGAAAAGGGTGTTGAATTTATCTACGTCGGGCAGGGCGGGCGGCAAGCCCTGCTTTTTGGCCTCAATGCGTAAGGCGTCCATCACCCCGGCAATGTCCAGTTCTTGCGGGCAGCGGGTGGTGCAGGTTTGGCAAGCCGCGCAGAGCCAAATGGTTTTGCTTTCCAAAACGCTTTCGTCGTCCAGTTGCACGGCCCGCATCACCTGGTTGGGCAGCAAGTCCATGTGTTTGGCCAGGGGGCAGCCGCTACTGCACTTGACGCATTGGTAACATAAAAATACGTTTGAGCCAACCTCGTGTTCAATTTTTTGGGCCAGGGTTTGGGTTGTTGGTTGGGCCAGGGTCATTTTGCACCTCTTAAATAAAGGCCTTAACTCTGATTAAAGGTGGGCCGGGGCAATAATCCGGCTCCCTCAACAATTGGTTTAACAGCCTCTTCCCACTCAATAGCCATAATGTGAATACCCGCCACGCCCTCAATCTCGCGGATTTGTTGGATCTGCTCAATGCACAGTTCAATGCCTCGTTTTCGCCAGGCTTGCGTGCGGGCGGCTTTTTCTTCTTTGGCAATACCCTCAATGGCTTTGCTCATCTCGTCCACGTAATAGTTGGCAACGATCATGCCGGGCACTTTGTCGCGCATGTATTTGGCCATGCCGCTGCTCTTTAACGGCCCTACCCCGGCCAGGATGGCCGTTTTTTTGTGCAGGCCCAGGTCAACCACCCGCCGCATGTATTCTTTAAAACGGGGAATATCGTAAATAAGCTGGGTTTGGATAAAATCGGCCCCGGCCGCCACTTTTTTGGCCAGGCGATAGGGCCGCAGCTCAAAGGGGTCGCCAAAAGGGTTGGCCGCCGCGCCCACAAAAACGGGCAGGCCGCCGCCTTCAATTTCGTCGCCGCACTGGAATACGGCCTGATCACGCATATTGGCCGCCATCTGCACCAACTGAATGCTGTCCACATCGTGGACATTTTTGGCGGTGGGATGGTTGCCAAAACTCTGGTGGTCGCCCGAAAGGCAGAGCAAGTTACGCATGCCCAACGCCGCCGCGCCCAGCAGGTCGCTCTGGATGCCCAGCCGGTTGCGGTCGCGGCACGTCATCTGGACCACCGGCTCCAAACCCAGCTCAACCAAAATTCGCCCGGCGGCAATGCTCGACATCCGCACAATGGCCGTCTGGTTGTCGGTCAGGTTGACGGCATCCACCACGCCTTTGAGCAAGGCCGCCTTGCGCTCAATTTCTTCGCGGCACCAGCCTTGCGGCGGGCCAAGCTCTCCGGTAACCACAAAATGGCCGGCCCGGATAACGCGCTCCAGGTTACTGCCGGATTTATAGCCGTTCGCTGAAATGTCGGTCATTTAACCCACTCCTCATTCCCGGTATTCTTCGGGCAAACGTAGATCGTCGCGGATAATGCGGCGCGGGCCGCCGTCGCGGCTGGTGGTCCAAGTTTTGGGCGGCTGCACGGCCAGCAGCCTGTCCCGTAAACCCAGTTTTTCGGCCCGCTCCCAGATGAGGTGCCAGGCGCAGGGCACTGCCGGGTCAATTTCACACCGGCCGTTTTGCGAACCGCCGCACGGCCCGTTGAGCAATTGTTTGGCGCAGCGGGCAATGGGGCAAATCCCCCCGGTCAAATCCAAAATGCAATCGCCGCAAGCCTGGCAGCGTTCTTCCCAAACGCCCTGTTCGGTGGGCAGGCCCATAAACGAGGTGTTCAGTCCAGGCAAAATTGGTTTATCGGGAAATCGCTCGGCCAGGGCCTGCACCCCCACCCCACAGCCCAACGAGAGAACGGCGTCGTAATCGTCCAGTTTTTCCAGCAGCGGGTCAATATATTCCCACTCGCATTGGCGCTGGACGGTCATTTCATCCACTATTTTGGGTTGGCCCTCCAGTTTGGCCGCCATGCGCAGGCTGGACGCCAGGATGCCCACTTCTTTGCTGCCGCCGGCAAAACATACCGTCACGCAGGTGCCGCAGCCAAGCACCAGCACTTTTTGTTGGCCGGCCAGCATTTCTTTTATCTTGACCAGGGGTTTTTGTTCGGCAATGATCATTTTTTACCTCCGCCGGCCCGCAGGGGATTAGGCCCCAACCGGCTGATTTTTTGGGCCATGTCGGTGGCGGCCTGGGCAAACTGCGCCCCCATTGCCGCCGACAGGTTGGTCATTTGAACGCGTTCGCCCTCCAGGCCAATTTCGGCCAGCAGTTTGCTGACGTAGGCCACTCTTTTTTTGGCGTTAAGATTACCTTCCAGGTAATGACAGTCGCCTTCCAGTCAACCGGCCACCAGCAGGCCGTCGGCGCCGTCTTCAAAAGCGCGCAGGGCGTACAACACGTCAAACTTACCCGTGCAGGGCAACTCGATGATCTTGATCGAGGCCGGATACTTGAGGCGCAGGCCGCCGGCCAAATCGGCCGCGGCATAGGCGCAGTGACGGCAGCAAAAGGCCAAAATGGTAGGCTCAAAATTGTTTTCGGTGGTCATTGAACAGACTCCTTTATCAGACACGCCGGCGCAAACAAGGCGTCAACTTTGGGTAATACCTGGGCGTCGGTGTAGTGCCTTAGATCAATGGCTTTGGCCGGGCAGGCCGCGGCGCACGTGCCGCAGCCCTGGCAAATGGCCGGTTCAATAAAAGCCGCCCCGGCAATGTTGCCCACGCCGGTGAGGTCAAATTTAATTTGGGGCACGCCAAAGGGGCAGGTGCGAACGCAGGTGAGACAGCCCACACAATCGTCCGTTCTCACCTGGGCCACGATCCCCCCCACCTCCAGCGAATCCCGGCTCAAGATGGTGGCCGCGCGGGCGGCGGCGGCTTGAGCTTGGGTAATGGTTTCGTCTAACAATTTGGGATAGTGGGCGGCCCCGGCCATGTAAAAGCCTTCGGTGGAAAAATCAACCGGGCGCAGTTTAACGTGGGCCTCCATCAGCCAGCCGTCCAGGTCAACGCCCACTTTGAGCCGGTTGGCCAATGTTTTGACCCCCTGCGCCGGCACCATCGGCATGCTCAATACCAAACGGTCGGGCCGCAACACCATCTCCCGGCCTAACATGGGTTCCCAAACTTGCACCTCTAATGGCCCGGCGGCGGGCTGGTTGACTTGCGGTTTGCGCGCCGCCTCATACCGCACAAAAAGAACCCCGGCCCGGCGCGCTTCGGTATAAAGTCGCTCCTTAAAACCATAGGTGCGCACGTCGCGGTAAAGAATTGTAACCTGGGCCGCGGGATTGAGTTCCTTCAACTTGAGGGCGTTTTTCAAAGCGATGGTACAGCAGGTGCGGCTGCAATGCTGCTCGGCGGGACCCACGCACTGGATCATCACCACCGAGTTCACGTCGGCTAAATCCCCGCCCGCCAAATCTTCGCCGGCCAATTGCGCCTCAAATTCCTGCTGGGTAAGAATGTGCGGGTTACTGCCGTAGCCGTAATCCGGCCCCCGATACTCTTGCGCCCCCACCGCCACAATGGTTGCGCCGTGCTGAACGGTTACTTCTCCCTCCGGCGCACGCAACGTGGAAGTGAAGTTACCCTTGTAACCGTCGGTTTTAAGATGTTGGGTTTGCAGCCTGACCGTAATGCCCGGCGCGGCGTTGACCTGCGCGATCAGGTCTTGCAGATAAGCTTGGGCGTCGCGCCATTGGAGCCGGGTTTGGTCTTTTGAACCCGACAACTCCGGCAAAAAGCGGACGTGGCGCAAATTACCGCCCAGGGCCGCTTCTCGCTCAACCAGGTCCACGGCTACTTCCTGTTGGGCCAGGGCCAGCGCGGCCTGCATCCCGGCCAGCCCGCCCCCAATAACCAGCGCCCGTTTGGTGACCGGCACCTCAAGGCGATGCAACGGTTTTAGCTCGGCGGCGCGGGCCACCGTCATGCGCACCAACTCTTTGGCCTTTAAGGTGGCTCCGGCAAAATCATCCCCGTGAACCCAGGAGCACTGGTTGCGAATGTTGGCCATGTCAAACAGGTAGGGGTTCAACCCGGCCTGGCGAATACTGTCTTGAAAAAGCGGCTCGTGGGTGAGGGGAGTGCAGGAGGCCACCACCACCCGATTCAGCTTGAATTCTATAGTTTTTTCGGTGATGCGTTTGATGGAATCCTGAGAGCAGGTGTAAAGATTGTCTTCGGCGTGAACCACGTGGGGCAGAGTTTGGGCATACGCGGCCACGCCCGGCACATCCAAAAAACCGCCAATGTTAGAACCGCAGTGACACACAAACACGCCAATGCGCGGCTCTTCCCGGCCCACATCTCGTTCGGGCGGATATTCAGCCGGGGAAATGAGCGTGCCCCGCGCCGGCGCCAGCAGCCCCCCGGCCAGGGCCGCGGCCCCGCTGGCCTCCATCACCGATTCCGGAATGTCCTTTGGCTCGCGGAAGGGGCCAACGGCGTAAACGCCGCGCCGGCTGGTTTCCAGGGGATTAAACTGAGTGGTGTGGCAGAAGCCGTAGTCGTCCAGTTGGATGCCCAGTTTCCGGCCTAACGCCCGCACCTGCGGCGAGATTTCCATGCCCACCGACAAAACCGCCATATCAAAAGATTCTTCAACCACCTGTTCCGGGCCGCGCTCGTGGCCGTTGCCCTCGGCGGCGGCCAGGTAGCGCACCAGCAGGTTGCCGGTCTGCGGGTCTTCTTTGGCGGCCGAGATGCGGCAGCGCACATAACGAATGCCGTACCGCTCTTCGGCCCGGCGATAGTAAGCCTCGTAACCCTTGCTATAGGCCCGCATGTCCATAAAAAAGATGGTCACCTCTGCCTCGGGGTCGTGCTCGCGGGCCATTACCGCTTCTTTGGCCGCGTACATACAACACACCGCGCTGCAATAATCGTGCGATTGGTCCCGCGAGCCAACGCATTGCAGAAAAGCAATTTTGCGGGCCGGTTTGCCGTCGGAGGGGCGGGTCACGTGACCGTGAGTTGGCCCGGACGCGCTCAACAGCCGTTCAAATTGGAGCGCCGTGACCACATTGGGGTAGCGACCCAAACCATACTCCTCGGACAATTCGGCCTGATAAATCTGGTAGCCGGGCGCTAAAACTACCGCGCCAACTTGAACTTGCTCAATCCGGGGTGGTTCATCGTGGTTAATGGCCCCGGCCTTGCACTCATACGAGCAGCTCAGGCACTCGGAGCAGATGCCGCAGGCCAGGCAGCGGGCCGCTTCGGCGCGGGCCTGTTCTTCGGTGTAGCCCTGTTCTACCTCTTCAAAGTTTTGGCGGCGTTCTGCCACCGGCGCCACGGGCATGGCCACTCGCGGTTCAATTTTGATTTCGCCCTGGTGGAGGCGTTCTTGAATTTCGGCCCGGGACATTTCCACCACCGGCAGGTCCGGTTTAGCCGGCGGTTCCAATTTTTGGCCGCGCAAATAGCGGTGAATGGACTGCGCCACATTATGGCCGCCGGCCACCGCCTCAATAACAAACGTGGTGCCCGTCACGGCGTCGCCGGCGGCAAACACGCCGGGCCGGCCGGCAGCCAGGGTGTGGGGATCAACAGCCACGGTGGAGCGTTTGGTAACTTCCACCCCGGCCCGTTTCGGGATAAAGGCCAGTTCCGCCCGCTGGCCCACGGAAAAAATAACAATGTCGCAAGGAATGACATGTTCGGAGCCGGGTTCTGTTTCCAGGGTCAGGCGACCTTCTTCATCAAATTCCATAAAGTTAACGCGCAAACATTCCAGGCCGCCTACCTCTCCCCGGCCGTTGTCCAGAATTTGTTTAAAAGAGCGGGCCGGTTGAATGATAACGCCTTCGGCCTCGGCGTCTTCAACTTCCCAGGCATGGGCCGGCATTTTTTCTTTTTCTTCCAAACAGGCCAGGCGCACTTCAGCCGCGCCCAACCGCACCGACGTGCGGGCCACGTCAAGGGCCACGTTGCCGCCGCCCAGCACCATCACCCGTTTGCCGGAGAAATTAGGCGGGGCGCCCAGCCGCACGTTGCGCAAAAAGTCCATATTGACCAGCACCCCGGCCAGGTCGCGCCCTTTGATGGACAGTTTTACCCCTTTATGCGCGCCCACGGCCACCAGCACGGCCTGAAAACCTTCGGCAAAAATGTCGTCCAAATTATCCACGCGGGTATTTAGGCGCAAATCCACGCCCAGGTCAACAATGTCCCGCACTTCGCGCTCCACAATTTCAGCGGGCAGGCGAAATTCCGGCACGCCCACCCGCAGCATGCCCCCGGCCACCGGCAACGACTCAAACACAGTAACCCCGTACCCCAGCCGGCGCAGGTCCTGGGCGGCGGTCAGGCCGCAAGGCCCGGCCCCAATCACGGCCACCCGTTCCGCATATTTTTGTTCAACCGGATCGGGCAACACCCGGGGCTGCTCGTAAACCCAATCGGTCACAAACCGTTTGAGGGCGCGGATGTTGAGCGGTTCTTCCACTTGGCCCCGGTTGCAAGCATCCTCACAACGGTGGTTACAAATGCGGCCGCAAATGCCGGGAAAGGGATTATCTTCTTTAATGACCCGCATGGCGTCGGCGTAACGCCCCGCGTTGATCAGGGCAATGTAACCCTGGGCGCGCTGGCCGGCGGGGCAGGCGTTACGGCAGGGCGCAACGCCCCGCTTTTCAATGGCATAGGCATTGGGCATGGCCTGCGGATAAAGTTTATAGGCGGCCCGCCGCTCGGAGAGTCCTTCATTAAAATGGTCGGGCAGGATAATGGGGCATACCTTGGCGCAATCGCCGCAACCGGTGCACTTGACGGGATCAATGTAACGGGGATTGTGGCGGACCGTGACCGTAAAATCTCCGGCCTGCCCTTTAATATCCAACACCTCGGTATTGGTCATCAGCTTGATGTTGCGATGGCCGCCCACCTCAACCAACTTGGGCGAGATGGTACATATGGAACAATCGTTGGTGGGAAAGGTTTTATCCAGTTGGGCCATGTGCCCGCCAATGGCGCTTTTGTTTTCTACCAGGTTAACCCGGTAGCCGGCCTCGGCCAAATCCAGCGAGGCCTGCATACCGGCAATGCCCCCTCCCACCACCATCACCGCGCCAACCACGGTTTTGTTTTTTTCGCGGCCGTTATTGGTCATACTTATCTGTCTCCAACTTATTCCAAACAGCGGAAGAAAATTTCCCCTTATTATTAAGTATACAAAATAATCTGTTAAAAGAAATGGTCAGCATGGCCGGAACTTGTATAATCTGGCCCTTTTCGGCCCCACTACCACCGGCGGGGCAGATATTTTATAATCTAACGCCTTTAGTCACAAATAGTTGCCGCTATGATCATTTCCCATTCAGTTTGCTATTTGACTCGGCGGCGAGTAGAATTGGGCAAAATTAAGGTGTAGAAAGTGTGATGTATAGTGATCATTGCCATAGATGGCGCCGCCGCCTCCGGTAAAAGTACCGTCGCCGCCCGCCTGGCCCAGGCGTTGGGCTATTTATATTTTGACACCGGCGTGATGTATCGCGCGGTAACGTGGGCCACCCTGCACCGTAACCTGGCCGTGGAAAACGTGAAACAGGTTTCACAACTGGCCGAAACGCTAATTATTGACGTAAAACCAGACGGCCCGGACGACGGTCGCCAATACACTGTTTTGGCCGACGGCCAGGATGTAACCTGGGCCATCCGCAGCCCGGAAGTAGAAAAATTTGTTTCCCGCGTCTCCTCCTACCCGCGCGTGCGCCGGGCCTTAACAGACCAACAACGCCGTATTGCCGCAGGCGGCGCTATAGTGATGGTGGGGCGAGACATTGGCACGGTTGTTTTGCCCAAGGCCGACCTGAAAATATTTTTGCGCGCCTCTGTCGAGGAGCGCGCGCGCCGCCGTTATAAAGACAGTTTGGCCCAGGGCCAAAATCCCAATTTTGACGAAATTCTGGCCGCTATCAAAAAACGGGACCGGCAGGACCGGGAAAATCCGGTCTCGCCCCTGGCGCCGGCTGACGATGCGATTATTGTGGATACCGATAATTTGAGCATCCAGGAAGTGGTGGAGCAATTAAAACACTTGGCCCGGCAAACCGCCAAAAATTAGGGGCCGGTTAGGCTTTGGCCGCCAACAGGGCCTGGGCCAGTTTGTCGTCAATAATCAACACGTTGGCATACCCGGCTTTTATGGCGGCCAGGGCAATGGCCAATTTCTCCCGGCGCGAGGCAATGGCGATAACGGGTATGCCCAACTGCACCATATCGTGTAAGTCTTGTAATTCAATAGAACAAATAAGATTACTGATTTCGGGAACCACCGGCCGGCCGGTTTGGTCAACCAGGTGATAGAGAATGTCGCCCACAGCGCCCCTGTCGCGCATAAGCTCCAGGCCCGGCGTCAGCGTGTCCACCAGGTCGCCGAGCAGGTCAATGGGCGAGCGCCGGCGGCCCACAATACCCAGGCCCATAAAAGCAATGTCTACACTTTTGGCTTTGGCCAGGATGCGCAAGGTAGGCGCAAACTGCCGGATATTTTCGGCGTCCTGCCAATCCAGCGGGCTGGCGTACTGCAAAGTGTATCCCTGCACATTGTACCCCTCGTGGCGATACGCCAGCGCCCCTACCAGGCTGTTTGCGTCAATACCAACGGCTTCAATCACCGGGCTAATGGCCAGCGGATAGACCTCAATAGAGCGACACTCGCCGCGCCGGAGGGAGTAGACCATGCGGCTAACAGAGTAACCGCCGGCCAGGCCCACTTTCATTCCTTCAAAAACGTGAGTATTAAAATAAGCTCGCGCCGCTTCGCCCAACAGCACATTTCTGATAAAGTACGGCGCTTCCTCCAGCACCGGCACCACAATCACCTCGCGCAGCCGGAAAGCGCGTTGCAGTTGTTGAGCCAGGTCACTCTCTTGGGGTAAACGGTCAATACTGATCAGGTCCGTATAAAAAACGTCACGCAGGTAACGTTCCAGTTCGGCGCGGGCGTGAATTTTGAGCGATGCGCCAATGGTTTGCAAACTGGCCCTGGCCAGAAGACGCTGCCAAATCTCTATGCCCAAACGCTCGCCCTCGCTCTGCACTTTCCGGCGCAACGACCATATTTCATCGGCCTGGACCGGGATGAATTCCGCGCCGGTTGGGGTATTGGTCGTATAGCCCAACAAAAAATCAATGCTCACCTCAAAATAACCGGCAATTTGAGGCAGTAAGTTAATATCGGGCCGGGTGCGCCCCGACTCCCAACTGGCGTAAGCGCCGGGCGTAACGTTCAATTTTTCGGCCACTTCTCGCTGGGGAATCTTGCGCCGTTCCAGTTTTTGCGCTTTAGCCGCGCGCAGTTGTTTGAGGCGCAGGCCAAACTCATTGGTATGCATCCGTCTCGTTCCTCCATATATACCCATAAAGTTCAACAATAAGTAAGCAAGTATACTAAATACACAATTATTAATCCAAAAAAGTTATTCAGGGTAAATTTGTTTTCTTTTAGTATTTATTTTTACAACAAAGAGTCATCAAAATCTATTGACTGATGTGTATTTTTGAGATATTATACTTACAAATAATACAAAAAGCAACGAGGCACCATGGGTGCATCCCAAGATTTTGGCGGTAAGGACAGGACAATATCCTGTCCTTACCCCATGACTAAAAAATTGGGACAGACCCCCGCCCACATCCAACCGTCAGGAGGCAGACTATATGAAAAAAAGTTAAATAATTGAACCGGGGATAATCAGCGCCAGACCCAACTTTAAACAGGATGAAGGCAAAGTTCGTTTCTGAACAAAGTTCAGAGATAGCCCTCATCTTTTCTGGAGCCGGGTGACGAGGTGCAGGTTGATCGAAATTATCGGCGGGTACCTGCCGGGTAGCCACACCCCGATTTATCCCCTCTTTTCTCTTGCTGAGAAAAATCACAAACCTTTCCGCAAAACCGGCAAGCAATTGCTGGGACAAAAGAAAGGCAGTGGCCCTTCAGTAGAAGGGCAGTGGCCCTTCCAAAAGCACAAACAAGGAACCTATCCTATTATCATTTTTCAACACAAGTACCCACAGCGTGGAAAGGAGTAAATAACTATGTGTGGCATTGTTGGCTGTGTAGGCACACCCGAAGCCGCAACAATCATCCTTGAAGGTTTAAAAAAATTGGAATATCGCGGTTACGACTCCGCCGGCATTGCCGCGGTGGATGGCGACCTGGATATTCGCCGGGCTGAAGGCAAGCTGATTAATCTGGAGCAAAAATTACAAGCTGCCCCGCTGACCGGCCATGTAGGCATTGGCCATACCCGCTGGGCCACGCACGGCCCCCCTGTTGAGCGCAATGCTCATCCTCACGTTGACGAGGCCCGGGCCATAGCCGTGGTACAAAACGGCATTGTGGAAAATTTTATTGAATTGCGGGCCAAATTGATTGCCGAGGGCCATGAATTCAAATCCGACACCGATACCGAAGTGATCACTCACCTGGTTGACAAATTCATGGCCGCAGGCCATAGCCTGGTGGAAGCCTGCCGGCAGGCCTTTCTTAAGCTTGAGGGAGCGCACGCCATTGCCGTTATCAGCAAAGGTGAACCGGATAAAATTGTCACCGCCCGCTTAGGCAACGCCGGGGGGGTGATTGTGGGTTTGGGCCAGGGCAAAAATTACCTGGCCTCCGACATCCCGGCCATTTTGGAGCACACGCAACAGGTTGTTTTTTTAGAAGACGGCGAAATGGCCGTTATCACCGCCGCCGAAGTCACCTATCAAACCCTGGCCGGCGACCCGGTGCTCAAAAGACCACGCTTCATTTCCTGGGACCCGGTCAGCGCGGCCAAAGGGCAATATCGCCACTTTATGCAAAAAGAGATCTACGAGCAGCCGCAGTCTATCCAAAGCACCATTCGCGGGCGGGTTGATTTTACCACCGGCCAAATCAATTTTGAGGAATTGAAGTTGACCCCGGCTGAAGCCGCCGAGATCAAGCGGATCATCATTGTGGCCTGCGGCACCTCTTATCACGCCGGGCTGGTGGGCAAATTTATCATCGAACAACTGGCCCGGATCAATGTTTCTGTGGATTACGCCTCCGAGTTCCGGTATCGAGACCCGTTGATTGACGATAAAACCGTGATCCTCTCCATTACCCAATCCGGCGAAACCGTGGATACGCTGGCCGCAATGGAGGAAGGCCGGGAGAAAGGGGCCAAACTTTGGAGCATTGTCAACGTGATGGGCAGCATGGCCCACCGCATCAGCGACGGGGCCATTTTGATGAAAGCCGGGCCGGAGATTGGGGTAGCCAGCACCAAAGCTTTCACCACTACCCTGACCGACCTGTTTATGCTGGGCATATATTTGGGCCAATTGCGCGGCCTGCTTTCCCATGAAGCCAGTTATCGCCTGGCTTCAGAACTGGCCCACCTCCCGGAACTGGCCGGTCAGGTTTTGGCCGAAGGCTACAATGATTACGAAAAACTGGCCAACCTGTATCACAAACACGCCAATTATCTTTTTCTGGGGCGTGGTTTTAACTTCCCTATTGCTTTAGAAGGCGCGCTCAAACTCAAAGAAATCAGCTATATTCACGCCGAAGGTTACCCGGCCGGCGAGATGAAACATGGCCCCATTGCCCTGATTGACGACAACATGCCCGTTGTCTGCATTGCCACCCAGGATCATGTGTACGATAAAATGATCAGCCAGATCGAGCAGGTTCGCGCTCGCAACGGCATTGTGATCTCCCTGATCAATGAGGGGGATGAAGAGGTAGCCAGCAAATCGAATCATGTGCTGACCATTCCCCAGGCGCATCCGCTGATCACGCCTATCATTTCGGTGATCCCGCTGCAATTGCTGGCCTACCACACCGCCGTCTGGCGCGGCGCCGACGTGGACCAGCCGCGCAATTTGGCTAAAAGTGTAACTGTGGAATAGAGGTTCAGCCCAAAAAGTTTCACCTCAATAAAAAAACTGCAACCATTCCTTCCCCTGCCGTGCTACAAGCAAAATAACGGCAGGGGATCATTTTATTTCAAGGGCAAATTGTTTAGCCCCAAATTCTATGCTATAGTAATCTTATCAACAGGACGTTTCCGCAATGAAAGCGGGGAAGGAACCGTACTATGAACAAATTGACCCAGGCGCAGATGGCGCAGATGGTAAAATCTGCTCGCCAGAGAAGTGAAAAGCCGTATTTAAGCGGAGCGTCCTTAAGGGGGGCCGATTTGAGGGGTATAGTTTTGAGCCAGGCCGACCTGAGCGGAGCCGATTTGAGTGAAGCCAACCTGAGGGGAATAGACTTGAGCCGGGCCATTCTACATGAGGCCGACTTAAGGGACGCTGACTTGAGGGGAGCCAGTTTGAAGGAAACTGTCCTCAGTTGGGCCAGGCTCAACAATGCCGACTTGAGCGAAGCCAGCCTATGGCAAGCCGACCTGTCCGAAGCCGATTTGACGGAAGCCAATCTATACCAGGCGGTTCTACTTAACGCCAACTTAAGCCGGGCCAAAATGAGACGGGCCAACCTGGCCGGGGCCGACCTGGGCCAGAGCAACCTGAGCCTGGCCAATCTCAGCCAGGTTAATTTTAGCGGGGCCAATCTCAGAGGGGCCGACCTGTCCGAAGCCGATTTGAGCCAGGCCATGCTGTTTGGGGCCGATTTGAGCCACACCAACCTGTTTGGGGCCAACTTGAGCGGGGCCAACCTGAGGGGGGTCAATTTGAACGAAGCCAAACTGTTTGGCGTTAAGCTAAAGGCAACCAATTTGAGCGGGGCCATTATGCCTGATGGTAAAAAGTACGGCCTATTCAACCGGGCCGAAAAATATATCCGGTGAGCACCCAAGAACGCTTACAAAAAATTTTGGCTCATGCGGGCGTAGCTTCACGGCGAGCCTGTGAGGAGTTAATCAGACAGGGCCGGATTTCGGTCAACGGCCAGACCGTGACCGAAGTGGGGGTAAAAGCCGACCCGCAGCGCGACGTTATCGCCGTGGACGGCCAGCCGCTGGGCAAACGGGTGGGGAAACAGGTCTACATTATCCTTAATAAACCCCGCCACGTTTTGAGCGCCGCCAGCGATGAACAGCGAGGGCGCAAAACAGTGCTTGACCTGGTTGACTCGCCGGAACGAATCTACCCGGTCGGCCGGCTTGACCTGCTCAGCGAAGGCTTGATTTTACTCACCAACGACGGCGACCTGACCCAAAAACTAACCCATCCCCGCTATCAAATTGAAAAAGAGTATCACGTCCTGGTCGGCGGCCATCCCGCCACTCAAACGCTCCTGCGCTGGCGACAGGGCGGCCTTGAGGTAGAAGGCAAGCCGGTAGGCGCAGCCATTGTGGAAATATTGAACCTGGAAGGTGAAGACACCTGGCTCAAAGTCATCCTCACCGAAGGGCGTAAACGGGAAATCCGGGCAGTGGCCCAAGCGTTGGGCCACCCGGTCAAAAAATTGATCCGGGTGCGTCTGGGGCCGCTCAAATTGGGCCACCTCAAGCCGGGCCAATGGCGGCATTTGAATCCCAGAGAAGTGGAACGGCTAAAAAAAGCAACCACCCGTTAACTCACAACCCATTATGCTCATCCCTAAGCACAAAAAGAGCCTGGACCATTATCCAGGCTCTCTTGGGATACAATTCAATCAATATAGAGTTCACTCAACCCCTACTCGCGCGGGTCGTAAGTAGTCGGGCAGGTAATGATCCAGCACAGTGCCGGGAGCGATACCGGTTTGAGGCAGGGCTTCCAACACTTCCAAGGCTTTAAGCAACTGCTTATCTTCACTATCCAATAACTCAGACACACTCATTTCTTTAAGCTCATAAGTGGAGAGCAGGTCACTGCCTACAGGTAACTCAACCACAATATCCGGCTCGATGCCCTGCTTGCGGATCAATCGCCCGTTGGGAGTCAACCATTGGCTGGTGCCCAGCAATAAAGCCGACCCGTCATCCAATTTGAAGGGACGCAAGACCGTGCCGGTGCCAAAGGTGGTTTCGCCCACCACCGTTCCGCGCTCATGATCCTGAATAGCCCCGGCAAAAATTTCGGCGGAACTGGCCGAACCCCGATTGATCAGCACCACAATGGGTATGTCCGGGGCAATGCCGCCCGGCTCAACGGGATAAGGCACGCGATTGCCCTCGGCATCTTCCTGTAACAGCACGTTGCCACCCTTTAAAAATTGACTGGTTACGATAACAGCCTGTTCCAATAGCCCCCCAGGATTATTACGAACATCCAGCACCAGGGCCGTCGCCCCGGCGGCTCTGGCCCCTTTTATGGCAGCCAACACGTCGTCATTCAAATTTGCGCTGAACTGGGCCAAACGGATCAAAGCCACCTCAGTGCCGGGGATCATTGTCCACGTGGCCGCGTCCAGTTCAATCTCGGCCCGGATAATGGCAATTTCCAGGCTTTCATTGGTATCAGGCCGGAAGAAGGTGATGACCACCTCTGTCCCTTCCTCACCCCGGATGAGATCTATGATCTCGTTGAGGGGCATGGTGGTCACGTCTTGCCCATCTACTTCCAGGATAATGTCACCCACCTTTACGCCGGCCCGGTCCGCCGGGGAGCCATCCAGGGGAGCAACAATCACGGGCAGGCCGTCTTCTATGCCCACCTGGGCCCCAATGCCGTAGAATTTACCCGAAATTTCGGTTTGCTGGCGCTCCACTTCTTCAGGCGTTAAAAAACGGGTGTGGCCTTCGTCGCCCAGGGCCGCGATCAGGCCGTTGATTGCGCCATAAGTAAGGCGAGTATTATCCAGGGCTTCCCGGTCAATAAAAAATTGATGCGCCAGGTCCCAAACCTGCCAGAATACGCCGAACTCAGCCGGTTGATCTTCGGCGTGAACCACGGCCGGATTAAAGAAGAAGTCCGACCGGCCCAAAACAACCCCTGCGCCAAAAGCGCCCGAGATAACAAAAAAAAGAACCCAAGCCATAACGACCATAGTCAACAATCGTTTCATCATACCCATAACTTATTACTCCGTTAAAAACTATCACAATCCTTGCCGCAAAAACGGGCTTGATCTTTATTATCTTACGATTCATTGGTTAACACAACCTGAAAAAGAAGGTTTCTACATTCAAAGTTGTTCCGGGGTTTCTTGTTCCCAAATCAGGCTTGGGCCAAACAAGTTTAGATGAGAACAAGAAAAGCTAGCGGTTGGTAGCCAGCGGGCAAAGTATAGGTTGCGCAACCGGCTGAAGTGACTATAATTCCATAGCCGCAGTTGACTCGGCAAAATAATAGCCTCATCAACATAATGTCAAAACGTGAAACGTAAGAATGGGTTTACGTTTCACGTTTTATGTTGCATAAAAAGGAGCCACTTTTGACCATGTTAGAACCATCAACCATTACCCCGCAAGATTTTGGCGAAGAGTTAGCCGCAATTATTCCCGGCCAGGACCCCAAATTGCAAGCCCCGGATCGCTCTGAATTGATTGACCGGGTGGATGCTTTAGGCAACCGGGCTTTTGTGCTGGCGGCGGAAGAATTGAGCGGCATCATTCCGGTGTGCGAACCGACGCTGGGCGGCAATGAAAAAAAATATGTTGCGGAATGTCTGGACACCAATTGGATTTCCTCAATTGGGGGCTTTATCCCCCGCTTTGAAGAAATGTTTGCGGCCGAATGTGGCTGCCAATACGGCATCGCTTGCGCCAACGGCACGGTCGCTTTGCATTTGGGGCTGGCCGCCCTGGGACTGGCGCCCGGCGATGAAGTGATCATTCCCGCCTTCACTATGATTGCCACCATCAATGCTGTCACTTATACCGGGGCCACCCCGGTGCTGATCGACTCCGAACTCCAGACCTGGAACATGGACGTTGACCAGGTGGCCGCCAAAATCACACCCAAAACTAAAGCCATTATGCCGGTTCATACCTACGGCCATCCGGTTGACATGGACCCCCTGATGGCCCTGGCCGACAAACATGGCCTTTTTGTGTTGGAAGATGCCGCCGAAGCCCACGGCGCAGAGTATAAAGGCCGGCGGGCCGGGGGCTTGGGACACGCCGCCGGTTTCAGCTTTTACGCCAACAAAATCATCACCACCGGCGAAGGCGGCATGATTACCACCAACAACGCTCACCTGGCCGACCTGACCCGCAATCTACGCGACCATGCTTTTTCTAAAGAACGTCATTTCTGGCACAAATACGTGGGCTTTAATTACCGGATGACCAATATGCAGGCGGCAGTTGGCGTGGCCCAAACCGAACGCTTAAATCACTTTGTGGAAAGTCGCCGCAGCCATGCAGCGTTATATACCAAACTCCTCAAAAAAATCCCCGGGATTGTCACGCCGCCCGAAGCAGAGTGGGCCAAAAATGTTTTCTGGATGTACTCCATCCTGGTGGAAGACGAGTTTGGCATGGATCGCAATCAACTCCGGGCTTATTTGGCCCGGCATGGCATTGAAACGCGTACCTTTTTTATTCCCATGCATTTGCAGCCTATCTATTATCAAAATTATAAGGGCCAACGTTTTCCGGTGGCCGAGAGGCTGTGTGAGCGCGGCTTTTATCTGCCCTCGGCCTCATCGTTGACCGCGCCGCAAATCGAGTATATTGCCGCCGTGATCGGTCGAGCCTATCAAGAGGTCGCCGGTTGATTGTTGTTCCCGGAAGGGCCGGCGCCGGGCCGCTTTACCGCAATCCCCATTTTTTAACCCCGCCGGAGAATGATTGATGCAACAGCCAGAATATGAGTGGATGTATCACTATGAAGATTGGCACTGGTGGTTTACCGGCCGGCGGCGGATGGCGCAAGCCCTGTTTGAACGCCACATTCCCGCCGCCTCAACGCAACTTATTCTTGACATTGGTTGCGGCACCGGCGGCAACCTGGAACTTTTGGCCCGGTGGGGCAGCGTTATCGGCCTGGACCTGAGTTCCCTGGCTCTGAACTTGGCCCGTCGCCGCCGCCCGTCATCTTGCCTGGTGCAAGGCTCCGGCTTAACGTTGCCCTATCCCAATCATACGTTTACCCTGGTTACGGCCTTTGATGTGTTGTATCATCGCTGGATCACGGACGACCATCAGGCGCTGGCCGAATGTTACCGCATTCTGCAACCGGGCGGTTGGCTTTTGCTCACCGACTCCGCCCTGCCCGGCCTGCACAGCGTTCACGACGAGATTTACTGCGCCCGGCAGCGATACACGCTGGCCGATATCCGCAAAAAATTGGCTAAGGCCGGTTTTCAGTTGCAAACATGTTCATACACCAATTCAATCCTGTTACCCGTTGTCACTATGGTGCGCCTGGCGGCGCGCCGGCTGCCGTCGCTGGGCCGGCTTGACTCCCGGCCCCTGCCGGCCTGGTTGAACCGGTGGTTGATTGGGGTGCAAACCCTGGAAGCAAAATGGCTACGCCAGGGCCGCACGCTGCCCCTGGGCAGCAGTCTCATCTGTTTGACGCAAAAGCCATTAGCGCAAAAAAACAAGGAAACGGTAAAACGGTCATACCATCATGAAACGAGCTAACTTAATTCGCGGCCTCATCATCCTGGCCATTGCCGCCTTTTTTGGTTATCGTTATGGGCAACTGGGCAGTGTGATTTATCCCGTCTACATTATTGTCTTTGCTGGAATCGGCCTCTTGAGTCTGGTTGACCGCCTGCCCCCCCGCTGGCAAAACATGATGCTCAATCTGGCCATCAGCTTCTTTTTTCTGGATTTTGTTTTTGCCGACATCAACCTGGTTGAAGTGGGCCAGGCCCTGGCCCAGGCCAATTACTGGATGCTGGTGCCCTCAACCATTTTTGTATACGTGCATCTTTATTTCCGCACCCTGCGGGCGCAATGGCTACTCAAGCCTATGGGCCATGCTCCCTTTTGGCCTACCTTTCGGGCGTTGGTGATTGGCATTACGGCCAATGTGGTGTTACCGGCCCGGGCCGGTGAGTTTTTACGGGCCTATGTGCAGGGCCGCTCCTGTGGTCTATCCAAAACAGGCGCGTTTGCCGCGCTGGTGGTGGAGCGAATTCTTGATGGCCTGACCGTCTTGTTGGTTTTGGTGGGGGTCATTGCTTTGGGGGTCCGCAATGAGGTTTTACAACAAGCAGGCATGGCCGGGGCGGTGCTTTACGTAGGCGCTTTGGCGGCCCTGGTTGTTTTTTTGCTCAAACGCCACTGGGCCGACACTTTGATTGCCAAACTTTTGCCCCAAAACCTGGCGCAATTGGCTCTAAAAATATTGGACGGTTTTACCGGCGGCCTGGCCATTCTCAAAAACCCTCCCCACCTGGCCATGGTTTTGTTGTGGAATGTTTTTACCTGGATACCCATCCCCCTGGCTTTCTGGTTTGCCCTCAAAGCCTTTGATTTTGGGGCGCCGCTGCCCTGGCAAACGTCGGTGTTGATGCTCCCGGCTATGGCCCTGGCCCTGACCATTCCCGGCGCGCCGGCCGGGGTAGGGCTGGTGCAATTTGCGGCCAAACTCACCCTAGATTCGACATTTGCCGGCCTGCCCGTGGCCCCCAATTTTGCCGAAACAGTAGCGGCCGCAACCATTATCCTGCACCTATCCCAATTCATCCCAGAAGTTATTGCCGGGGTGATCAGTTTTATGGTCGAAGGGCTATCCACCAAGGATATTGATGCCGGCCGCAGCATGGCCCCAACAAAATATTAAATCCCTACCGCCAAAATCTTGGGACGCACTCCCCTCAATTCCACCCAAACCTCAGCCAATCTCCCTGGTCAAACAAAACAAACACTTCATTGTTGAGTGGATTCAAAAGCATGACCCCTCCCTGGAAAAATTGCACGTGGGCAAAAGGAGGGTTGCCGCCGGATCCGGCTTCTCCAGTGCGGGGATTACCCAGGCGCGCGCGTAATTCGGGCCGCGCGCACCACAGCCAGCCAAACCCGCGGATTGGCCCCATCTCGCCATTACGCCGGGCCTCATCACAGGCATAAGCCTCATCCCCGGCCCACTCGTCAGGATAACGATTCCAGGTTGCGCCGCTTTTTAAATCGGCGGCGGGGGAGTCAATCACCCAAATATCGTCAGACCCATCAGGATTATCCCACCAGTACATCAGCCCTCTTTCAAAATATTGGCGGGCAAAGTTGCGGTCGGTCAGTTCCGGGCCGATGGGATAGCCCAGGCGGCTCTCACCCGCGCCTATTTTTTGCCAGATGTCCTTAAAACGGCCATCCGGTTCAAGCCCGGTTGCTTGAAAAGAGCCGGGGGTAGGGGTGGCGGTAGGGGTGAGAGTGATGGTTGGAGGCGGGGTATCTGTTGGCGTAGAGGTCTGCGGTGAGGGTGTGTTCGTCGCCGGCAAAAGGGTTGTCGCAGGAGCGCGAGCATCAACCAGAGGGGCGGGAGTATTGGTAGGCGTGTTTTCCGCAATTATTTCGCCGGTAGGGGTTGGCGGCTCCGCAACTGCCGCTTGAGCCGGGACAACTACGTCAACCACCAGCGGCTCCGATTGGCCGGCTACATTATCCGTATTGTAAGCCCGCGCCTGAAGCACATGGCTGCCGGGGATGAGGGGAGTCCACGGTTGGGCCACAATGTAAGGTTCGTTGGGTTGGGGTTGGGGATTGGCGTCAACCCAAGTTACCTGGTTATCAACCAACAACTCAACCCGGACAATGCCGGAAGTGGAGTCTATGGCGGTAGAGACCACCTTGAGTTCCTGGCCCGTTTCCAATTTCTGACCGGCAATGGGATTGGTGAGCGTAACCTGGGGCATCTGGCCGCCCCCTACGGAATCGTTACCCTTTCCCAAACGGGGTAGGGTACAGGCCGTACTCAGAATTAACACAACAAAAAGAACAATAACCTGTTGGCTAAAAAATTGTAACCGTGTCATTAACATCAACTCCTTGGGGAACTTGGGGTAACCACTCTGACTCTTAAATAGACTTTTCGACAGGATTTACCGGATTTACAGGATGAAAAATTCACCTAATCTTGCCCAATTTTTTTATAGTCAGCGCGTCAAAGCAAAGGGGGATACGCTACTGAGCAGGCCCATAAACCGCCCATTTACAACGATTCTTGCCAAAACAAATATTCTCCTCAGTCGGTCCGGGTGAGATTGTGCAGGCGGTTCAGCAGATTGGCATTGCTGGAGAGAATGGCCCAATTGACCGCCACTTCATCTTCTTCAGCCTCAAGGTCAGCCTCGGCCTCATGCTCAGCCTCACGCTCAACCTGCTCAGGGGGGGAAATTGTCTCAACGGGGGCTTCATCTACGTCAAACTCAATTTCAAACGAGAGCGGAATGAACACGTGATCCTGGGCCAGGATTTCAGGCTGATCAAACTCATGTTCATCGCCAACCGAGGGTGTTGCCCCCTGATGGTAACAGTCAAAAGCCTGCTGGATTTGGAGAGCGGTTTGATCCAATTGTCGCCAAATTTCGACATCCTGAACCGAAGGAAGCTGTGACGAAAGCAGGGCCAGGTTGAGGTTTTCTGTAGCGGGCACCACGTATAGGCCGTGGTTTTTTTGCGCTCGTTGATAATGCGCATGCAATGTTTTGTCGCCGGCAAACAATCGTTTAAGTTCCTCCTCCAACATCGAAACACCAACCGCCAGATTACCCAGCGCGGCCAATTGTTCTTCATCAAGCTCGCCGTGAGAGAGAAGAACCTGCCCATTCTCCTCCGCCAAAAAAACGCAGGGGGTACACGTTTGTTGGCGCAGCGTTTCCAGAATGGTTTGCAAAGTGCCGGCCAATTGCCGATAACGATTTAACTGTTGGTGCAGCAGTTTGTCTACCAGCCGTAAAAATTTGAGCGGCTTAAAGGGGCATAAAATAGGCTGAGCTTTGACCGTATGCGCCGGCTGTTTGATGGATTTATGCTCTTTTTGCAACAGCAGGATAACGGGCACGCCGGGATCAATATACTGGATGCTCTCCACCAATTCTAAACTGTCCAGGCCGGGCAGCAAAAAATCAACCACAATCAAATCATACGGTTGCCTACTGATTTGTTCAAAAGCGGTGTAACCATCATAGGCCACGTCAATCTCACAAGAAGTTACCAGGTGCGCCAGGCTGCGGCGCAGAGGATTATCCATTTGAGGATGGTCGCAAGCTACCAAAATTCTTTTCATAATTACAAACTCAAACCATCAAGTTGTCATAGAGAACTGTATCTGTTTTTGCTGTTCATGTCAACTTATTACAAAGAGTATTGATTCCAAGACACTTTAGCCCAGTATGGTCGGCCTATGCTGGGCCAGAAAATAGACAATTTTATAATCATTTTGCTAAATTTTTGCGGCGTGGTATAATCGCTTTCTGTTGCCCGGGGGTTTTTGCACAATGAAAAAGAAACTGGGGCCCCTTAAAGGCTATTATTTATTTGCCCAAATCAGTAGCATTTTATTATGCTCAGTTTTTGGCTGCCTGGGGTTGGGTATTTGGCTGGATAATAAACTGGGCACCGCGCCATGGCTTTTGCTTGTTTTGATGATTGTGGGTTTGGCATTTGCCATGTATACCATTTATCGCACGGTAAATGAAACCAAATAGAGTATCAGTCCCCATTGTTTGACCACAGCTAAAGGTAATTCCGGCTATGATCAGAAAAATTGCTATAGGCTCAGGCATTGCCCTTGTTATTATCGCCATCATGATCATCGGGAACATCCTGTTTCCCGTTGACCGGGCCGCCATCGAAATAGCAGCCGAGCCTATTTTCGCCGTTGGGCCGTTTATTGTGACCAATGCCTTTTTTACTTCCCTCATTCTGTCAATCATCATCCTCGTGGTCGCGTTCTTCATCGGCCGCAACCTTAAAGAAAAACCGGGGGGCATGCAGAATATTGTTGAATTTTTGATTGAGAGCCTGGATGGCCTTGTAACCTCGCTTGCGCCCAAAAAATGGGGGGCAACGTTCTTCCCCATCCTGGCCACCATTTTCATCTATCTCCTCTTTGCCAATTGGTTCAGCCTGTTGACCCCCCTGCTGGGCAGCTTTGGTTTTGTGCACCCTACTGCCCACGGCGGTGTGCCGGTAGAAAATATTATTATCCTCAACCCGGAGGCCTTGCCCCACCAACAAGATCATGCCGGTGAAGATGAAACGCCTCCAAAAGAGGAGATTACGCCCGCAGCAGAGAGCGGCCTCAACGTAACGATTGTGCCTATTTTTCGCGCTCCCAGCAGCGACTTAAATTTAACCCTGGGCCTGGCCCTGGTTACAATGGTGCTGGTGCAGGTGTTTGGCCTGCGGGAGCATGGTTTCAACTATATAGGCCATTTCATTCGCTTAAAAAGTTTTGTCACCCAAGGCGTTTGGATGGGCCTGCTCGATTTCCTTGTTGGCCTGATTGAACTGGTCAGCGAAGTTTTCAAAATCATCTCCTTCTCCTTCCGGTTGTTTGGCAACATCTTTGCCGGGGAAGTGGTGCTTATTGTCATTACGTCCCTGGTATCGCTCTTGTTGGTGCTGGTGTTTTTTGGCCTGGAAATTTTTGTGGGCTTGATCCAAGCCTTTGTTTTTTTCATCCTATCGTTGGTGTTCTTCTCCATTGCCACCCAAGCCCACGAAGAACATTGACCAAAAAAACTGTTTGTAATTCGCTATTTGAAATATCCAAATTTTAATCACCGTGGAGGCTTAGTTATGGAACAACTTACGCCCGAAACCTTCAAATTATTAGGCGCAGCCCTGGCCGTGGGGCTGGGGGCGCTTGGCCCTGGCATTGGCCTGGGTATTTTGTTTATGGGCGCCCTGCAGGCAATAGGCCGAAATCCCGAGGCCGAGCCGCAAATCCGCATTAACATGTTCATTGGAATGGCCTTTACCGAAGCCGTGGCCATTTACAACCTAGTTGTGGCCCTGATCCTGGTATTTGTGGCTTGAACGCGCCAAGCAATTTTCCCCCCTGTTATTGGGGAAAAGGAGGCACAGACAATTGGAAGCGTTAGGTATTTCCCTGAACGGGATTATTGCTTATATCATTAACTTTGCCCTGTTGGTTATCCTGCTCCGCCTGTTTTTGTACAAGCCGGTCAAAACTATGCTGACCGAACGCCAACAGCGAATCGCCAAAAGCCTTGAGGCCGCCGATATTGCCGCGCAAGAAGCCGCCCAACAACGGGCCCAATTTGAAAAAGAGTTGGCTATGGCCCGCGAAGCTTCTCAGGCCGAAGCCCGCAAAGCGGCAGAAGTTACCGAAAAAATGCGGCTGGATATCTTGGACTCCGCCCGCCAGGAAGCCGAAACAATCAAGGCCCAAGCCCGGGCCGCAGCCGAGCAGGAAAAGCAGCAAATTGCCGCCGACCTGCAAAAACAAGCGGCCGAACTGGCCCTCCAGATGACGCGCAAAATCATCGGCGAGGGCATTGACGCCCACACCCAACGCCAATTGGTAAACCAGTTTTTAACTGATTTAGGAGAAGCGTAGTGAAAGCGCAGGAGTTATCGCGCAAATATGCCCTGGCTGTTTTTGGCCTGGCCCTGGAACAATGGCTCTTGCCGCTCAAGACCGTGCAAGAACAGTTAGCCGGCAACTCACAACTGGCTGGCTTTTTGCAAGATGCCAACCATCCGTTTGCCGAACGGCAGCAAAAATTGAACGACATCATCCCCCTTAACGCCGAGCAAACCGTGCGTAATTTCCTGTACACCCTGCTCAAAAATGACGATATAGACCTGCTGGCTGACGTTCTGACCGACATCCAACAGATGTCCCGGGGCGGCCCCCAGGTTCAGGTGGCCCGGGTGAACACGGCCATTACCCTGTCCGACCACGATAAAGAACAATTCCGCCAAAAACTACGCGCCAAATACGGGGCAAACCTGGAATTTGTTTTTGCCGTTGACCCGACCATTGTCGGAGGGGTAGTGGTACAAATTGGCGACAAAGTGATTGACGGCAGCGTCGCTACCCGGCTTGAGGCAATGAGCAACGCCTTAGGCATTAAACGTTGAACGTTTTAACAGGCTAACGTGGCTAACGTTCAACCAATATTTGTGGAGAAAAGATGGTTCTAAAGTTAGACGAGATTACGGCCCAAATACGCCAACAAATAGAAGCCTTTGAAGCCCCCGTAGAATATACCGATGTGGGCACTGTGTTGAGCGTGGGCGATGGGATTGCGCAGGTCAGTGGCCTGACCCAAGCGATGGCTACCGAGTTGCTGGAATTTCCCGGCGGCGTTCTGGGTATCGCCCTCAACCTTGAAGCCGCACAGGTTGGCGTGGTGATTATGGGCGACTACGAGCACATCGAAGAAGGGGCCACGGTAAAAAGCACCGGCCGCATTGCCTCGGTGCCGGTGGGCGAGGCCCTGATTGGCCGGGTGGTGAATGCCATTGGTGAACCCGTTGATGGCAAAGGCCCTATTGCCAACAAGGGTTACTATCCCATCGAAAAAATCGCGCCCGGAGTGATTGAACGGCAAAATGTGGACACGCCGGTGCAAACCGGCATCAAAGCCATCGACTCGATGATCCCCATTGGCCGGGGCCAACGAGAGTTGATCATTGGCGACCGGCAAACCGGCAAATCCGCCCTGGCCATTGATACCATCATCAACCAAAAAGGCAAAAACCTGATCTGCATTTATGTGGCCGTTGGTCAGCGGCAGGGCCAGGTGGCGCAAGTGGTAGCCACGTTAGAACGGTACGGCGCAATGGCGCACACCGTGGTGGTGGTGGCCGGGGCCTCCGAACCGGCCCCGATGCAATACATTGCCCCCTACGCCGGCTGCGCCATTGGCGAATATTTTATGGACAAAGGCCAAGACGCGCTGGTAGTGTACGATGATCTCAGCAAACATGCCTGGGCTTACCGTGAGATTTCGTTGCTGCTGCGCCGTCCCCCCGGCCGTGAAGCCTATCCGGGTGACGTGTTCTACCTACACTCGCGCCTGCTGGAACGCGCGGCCAGGCTGTCGCCGGAAAAGGGAGGCGGGTCGTTAACCGCGCTGCCCATTATTGAAACCCTGGCCGGCGATATGAGCGCCTACATCCCTACCAACGTTATTTCCATTACCGACGGCCAAATCTACCTGGAGAGCGACCTATTTTATGCCGGCCAACGGCCAGCCATAAATGTTGGCTTATCCGTATCGCGTGTGGGTGGCGCCGCCCAGGTTAAAGCCATGCGCCAAGTAGCCGGCCAATTGCGCCTGGAACTGGCCCAGTACCGCGAGTTGGCCGCTTTTGCCCAATTTGGCTCCGATCTGGATAGAGCCACCCGCGAACAGCTTGAACGCGGGCGGCGCTTGACCGAAGTCCTCAAACAACCGCAATACGCACCAATGGAGTTGGCAGACCAGGTTATTTCCATTTACGCCATCACCCATGGCTTTGGTCAAGACGTGCCGGTGGAGCAGATTCAAACCTATGCGGCCAATCTGGTGGATTTTATGCAGGCCAACCATCCAGAGATTGGCCAGGCTATAGCCAACCAGGGTGTATTAACCGATGAAATAGAACGCTCGCTCAAAACAGCTCTGGCCGAATACAACCACTCTTTTGGTTACGAAATCTCGAAGAGAAGTTAAGCAGGATCAGTTGTGGCCTCTATTCGTGAAATTCGCCGACGAATCAAAAGTATCAAAAATATTGCCCAGGTTACGCGGGCTATGCAAATGGTGGCTGCCTCGCGGATGCGCCGCGCCCAGGAACAGGCGCTGGCTTCCCGACCTTATGCTAACAAAGCCTGGCAAATCTTAATGTATTTGGCCGCGCAGCCGGGGAACGAACAACTGCACCCCTTACTGACCCATCGAGACTCCGTGCAAAATGTGGCCATTATTTTGATTACTGCCGACAGAGGACTGGCCGGAGCTTATAATACCAACGTTATTCGGGCTGCCGTACAATTTATGACCGAGAACAAGCGGGAAGAGGCCAAACTGATCACCATTGGCCGCAAAGGGCGTGATCTGATGGCGCGTTACGGGCGAACCATAGAGGCCGATTTTAGCGATTTGCCCCCCCGCCCCACTTCTTTGGATATTGCCCCCATCGCCCGGGTGGCAATTGATGGTTTTTTGCGCAGGGATTACGACGAGGTTTATCTGGCTTATACCCGGTTTGTCAACACCCTACAGCAAGACCCTACCATCCGGCTGCTGCTGCCAATTTCTGGCCAACTTGCCGGCAAGGTAATGAGTCGACACTTGACCGAAGAAACCACCATGGCCGCCACCGAGTATCTGTATGAGCCTGACCCGGCCACCTTGCTTAACACTATCTTGCCTCACTTTACTGAATTGCAGATTTATCAAGCCATCCTGGAAGCCCTGGCCAGCGAACACTCGGCGCGAATGGTGGCCATGCGTAACGCCACCAATAACGCCAATGATTTGATTGATGAACTCACCTTAACCTATAACAAAATCCGTCAAGACGTTATCACCAAGGAGATGTTAGACATTGCCGGCGGCGCCGAGGCTTTGGCCTAGGCGTTGTAAATGAGAAAATAGAACTGGCCGATTGGCTTCTAATTTCTCATCTCTAATTTTTTGGAGGACGAATGACTAAAGGAACTGCCGGCCGCGTGGTGCAGGTTTTAGGCGCGGTTGTAGACGTAGAATTTCCACCGGAACAATTACCCGAGATTTATTATGCCCTGGAAGTTGAACGCGAGAATCAGGAACCCCTGGTGCTGGAAGTGCAACAACACCGGAGCGATGATATTGTGCGCACCATTGCCATGGATGCCACCGATGGTTTGCGGCGGGGACAGACGGTGATTGACACGGGGGGACCTATTACGGTGCCCGTTGGGCCTAATGCATTGGGACGTATCTTTAACGTGTTAGGCCGGCCCGTAGATGGGCTGGGGCCGGTTGACAGCAATACCCATTACCCCATTCATCGCCCCGCCCCCGAATTTAAGGATCAAGTGACCACAACCGAAATCTTTGAAACCGGGCTTAAGGTCATTGACTTAATAGCCCCCTTTACCAAAGGCGGCAAAACCGGCGTGTTTGGTGGCGCCGGAGTGGGTAAAACGGTCATTATTCAAGAGTTGATTTCTTCTTTGGCGCGGGAACATGGTGGCTATTCTGTGTTTGCCGGGGTGGGGGAGCGCACCCGCGAAGGAACCCAGTTATACCGGGAGATGCAAGAGGCCGGGGTGCTGGACAAACTCTGTATGGTTTTTGGCCAGATGAACGAACCGCCGGGCGTGCGCTTGCGGGTGGCTCTAGCGGGCCTGACCATGGCCGAATATTTCCGCGATCAAGGCCGGGACGTTCTTCTCTTTATTGATAACATCTTCCGTTTTGTGATGAGCGGCTCCGAGGTGTCGGCCTTATTGGGCCGGATGCCCAGCGCCGTTGGCTACCAACCCACCCTGGGCACCGAAATGGGCGAGCTGCAAGAACGTATTACCTCCACCCGGCGCGGTTCCATCACCAGTATGCAGGCCGTTTACGTGCCCGCCGACGACTACACCGACCCCGCACCGGTCACTACCTTTGCTCACCTGGACGCCACCATTTCGCTGGAACGCTCCATTTCAGAATTGGGCATCTACCCGGCCGTAGACCCGCTGGCTTCTTCCAGCCGTATTCTTGACCCCCGGGTTGTGGGCGAGGAGCATTACGAAGTGGCCCGAAACGTGCAGGAGGTGCTGCAACGTTACAAAGACCTGCAAGACATTATCGCCATCCTGGGTGTTGACGAGTTGTCAGAGGACGATAAAATGGCAGTGGCTCGCGCCCGGAAAATACAGAGATTCTTCTCGCAACCCATGTTCGTGGCCGAAGGTTTTACCGGCCGCCCCGGACGTTACGTGCCAATTACCGAAACCGTGGCCGGTTTCAAAAAGATTCTGGAAGGCGAACTGGATAATGTGCCGGAACAATACTTCTACATGGCCGGCAACATTGACGAAGTATTTGAGCGGTTTGAACAGGCTCAAGACTAAAATTCTCAGTTCTCAAAAAGGATTGGCTAATGCCAACGCTCCATCTTGAAATCCTAACCATCGAACGCACTCTATTTGATGACGACGTGAGTATGGTGGTTGCTCCCGGCTCCGAAGGGATGCTGGGCATCTTGCCGCATCACACCCCTTTAATCACCACGCTCACTTACGGTGAGTTGCAAGTAAAAAAAACAGGCGAGCCGGACCAATTTTTTGCCATTGGCGGCGGTTTTATGGAAGTGCAGCCCGTTCACGTGGTTGTTATGGCCGATTCGGCCGAACGGGTCGACGAGATTGACCTTGACCGGGCCAAAATGGCCCGCCAACGGGCTGAAACCTCTTTAGCCCAAGCCAAACCCGGTGGCGCAATGGATTTTGCCCAGGCCGAAGCTGCGCTGCGGCGTTCGGCCACTCGTATCCAAGTGGCCCAACGCCGTCGCAAAACCAGAGATAGACCCACCGGGGAAAGGCCGCCTGATTAGGCCCGAGCCGCACCTTGACGCCTGCCCCCCAACAAATCCGGTGTTCTTTGAAACCAGGAAGAACAGCTCCTGGTTTTTTTGCGGTATTAGGGCCTGTCTCTTGCTCAATCTTGAATTTAGATTACAATTCAGGCTTAATCGGATTTGGAGTAAGGTATGTTCACCAAGAGAATAGGTATTGATTTAGGCACCAGCAGCATTCTTATTTATATCAAAGGGCGCGGCATTGTTTTGCAAGAGCCGTCGGTGGTGGCTATCTCGCAAAACGATGAGCGCATTGTGGCCATCGGCCAAGAAGCCCTGGCCATGTTAGGCCGCGTGCCCGAAGCCATTGAGATTAGCCGTCCCCTGCGTAACGGGGTTATTGCCGACTATTACGTGACTGAACGCATGTTGACTTTTTACCTGGAACGGCTGGTGGGGCGCTTCCGACTATTTCAGCCAGAAGTGATGATCAGTACCCCGGTTGGCATTACCAGCGTTGAGCGCCGGGCGGTGGAAGACGCCACCAAAAAAGCAGCCCATCGTGATGCTTATACCATTCCCGAACCGCTGGCCGCCGCCATTGGCGCGGGCCTGCCTATTGACACCCCCACCGGCAACATGGTGGTTGACATGGGCGGCGGCACCAGCGAAGCCGCGGTGGTAGCCATGAACGGTATTGTGGCCAGCAATTCAATTCGGGTGGCGGGGATGAGTTTGGATGACGCCATTATCAACTACGTGCGTCGCAAACACAACCTGGCCATTGGCGAACAAACCGCTGAAGAAATCAAAATTCAAATCGGCAGCGCCGTCCCTATGGACGAACCGATGGAAATGGAAGTTAAAGGGCGCGACCAGGTGGCCGGGCTGCCCCGAAACATCACCCTTAATTCCAACGAAGTAGCCGAGGCCATGAGCGAGCCGCTGGCCGCCATCTGCGGGGTGGTCAAAAGCGTGCTGGAAAAAACACCGCCGGAACTGGCCTCCGACATTATTGACCGGGGCATTATTATGACCGGCGGCACAGCGCAACTGCGCAACCTGGACGTATTGCTCACCCAACAAGTTGACGTGCCCTGTTACGTCGCCGATAATCCTGTGGCCTGTGTGGCCCTGGGGGCCGGCCGGGGCCTGGAAATCCGCGAGATGCTGGAACGGGCAGCTTCGCCTGTATATTAAAAAACTGTTTGGATAAGTCTAAAAAAAATTCCCGCCGAGAATCACCTGCGGCGGGAGTTTTTTCTTTGCAAAAAAATACCTTTTGCCTTACGCCAGATAATAGGCCATCCGCTGCAAATGCATCACTGGGTCAATATACTGCACCTGAATATTATTTGGCACGCTCAAGGTAATGGGAGCGTAATTGAGAATAGCCTTGATGCCTACCTCAATCAATTTATTGGCTACCTCCTGGGCAGCCCCGGCCGGCACGGCCAAAATGGCAATTTGGATATGTTGGCCCGAAATCACCCCTTCCAAATCTTCCAACGAACGGATCGTTCTTTCTTCAACAACCTGCCCCACTTTATCCAGATCGTTATCAAAAATAGCCTCAATATGAAATCCTTTCCGGTCAAACCCTCCATAATGCAAAATGGCCTGCCCCAGGTCGCCAAAACCTACCAGGGCCACTATCCAATCTCGATCAACGTGCAAAATTTTGGCCACTTGCTCCCGCAAATACCCCACTTCGTAGCCGGTGCCCTGCTTGCCAAACTCGCCAAAATGGGACAGGTCCTTACGAATTTGCGCCGAGCCAATACCCAACTTCTCCCCCAATTCGTGAGACGAAGTAATCTCCTGGCCTGCCTCCTGCATTAAAGTTAAGGCCCGTAAATAAATCGGCAACCGTCCAATCACAATATCAGGCACATCATTTACTGGCATAATTCAGCCCCTCCTCTTATTTTACAATAATATAAGTGAAATCTGTAACTATCTTACCATAAATCAACCAAACTGGCAACAGCCAAACAGCAGACCGGCTTCCGGGTTGTTTCTTGCCTGTCTGCGCCAATTGAATATGATTATACTCGGCCACGCGCGCGGCGCGAGTCAAACCAATGACCTTTCAAGCGAAAGCGATATTGCCAAAATGAAAATAAAGTCCTGGATGCCCGTCATCCTGCCAATCCTATTTGCTTTAAACGCCTGCGCTGTTGGCAACGGCACGCCTACCCCCACCATCGTCCCGTTTGAGCGTTCTGCCACGGAGCAGAGCCAAGCCCAGGACGTTCCTCCAACGGCCACACGCCTGCCTTATCCCAGCCCTACCCCTACCCGCACTCCGCTGCTGGCTTCTGACCTGGCGCTGTTGTCGGCCACGCCCACCCCGCCGCCAACAGCGACGCCGTTCGTCGCCCAGGCTCAAGTTATTGTCCATTCAATCAACATCCGCCAGGGGCCAGGCACAGAATATCCCGCTGTTGGGGTTGCTTATAAGGGGGATACCTTCAACATTGTTGGCGCTGCTGCCGGCAGCCATTGGGTGCAGGTGGTCACGGCCAACGGCCGGCGCGGCTGGATTTCGGGCAAGCCAACCTATATTAAAATTACCGGCTCGCTGAATTACGTGCCCACAGCGCAGGTCTCGCCGCCGCCGGCATCGCCCGCAAACACCCCGGCCGGCGGGTCAAACATTGGCGGCGGACTTGGCGGCAAGTTGGTTTTTATGACCGGCAGCGGCGGCGATCTTTACGTTATCAACGCCAATGGAACCGGCCTGCGCCGGCTGGCCGGCGGGGCCATTGATCCGGTGGTTTCGCCTGATGGAAGCCGGGTTGCTTTTACCCGCTGGGACGGGGCGGAGATGGGCACGCTTTACACCATCAATTTAGATGGCGGTGAGGAGCGGGTGATTTTGGAGGAAACCCTTCAGGCCAAATCACCCACATGGTCGCCGGATGGACAAGAGATCATCGTTTCCTTCCAACACGGCGGGCTACGCGATCCACAACCCGAATGTAGAAGTTTTGACTACGATGACGGCGTGCGTTTACCCAACAGAATCCGGATTATCAAAACCCATCTAAGTTCGGCCACCGGCGTGCTGACGATATGTTTTATCCGGCTGGAGGATTTGCAATGGAAGTTGCGCCGGGTCAACCTGGCTACGGGACACTTTGCAGACCTGCCCACCGATTTGTACAGCTATAACCCTGCCTGGGACCCGCAAAATCCCTGGCGCGTTATCTACGATGGGGAACAAGGCTTGATGCAACTTGACCTGACCAACAACACCCAATTGCCCCTTACCGCCGACTTGCGCGACACCGGGCCGGTATTCTCGCCCAATGGGCAAAAGCTGGCCCTCACTTATAAACAACACGATCACTGGGAAGTTTACACGCTTGACCTGGCGACCGGCGACCGGCAGCGGCTGACCAAACCGCCAATTTTGGCGACTCCCCAATACAGCAGCGCCTCCCCGGCCTGGTCGCCCGACGGCCAACAGCTTGCCTTTGTTACCAATCGCACCGAACAGTGGGAAATTTGGGTAATGAACGCTGACGGCAGCAACCAGCAGCCCTTTTTCCCGCCGGAGGCGCAAAACCAATTTAGCCTGGAGTATCGCGGCATGAACGAACGGATGCTGAATTGGCTGGAATAGTTACGATTTTTTGAACAAACCGTACTTCAAAATAACGTAAATGGCCCGCATGCCATCTTTCCAGCCAATCTTTTTCCCTTCTTCGTAGGTGCGCCCATAATAAGAGATGCCCACCTCGTAGATAACACAATTGAGCCGGGCGATTTTGGCGGTGAATTCCGGTTCAAAGCCGAAGCGGTCTTCGGCCAATTCAATCCGGTCCAAAATACTGCGCTTAAAAACCTTGTAACAAACCTCCATATCGGTCAGGTTCAAATTGGTGAACATGTTGGACAGGAAGGTCAAAAACCGATTACCCAACGCGTGCCAAAAATATAATACCCGGTGCGACTCGCCGCCGGCGAATCTGGAGCCATAAACCACATCGGCCTTGCCATCAAGAATAGGTTTGAGCAATCTAGGATATTCATCCGGGTCATACTCCAGGTCGGCGTCTTGAATAATGATAATGTCTCCCTGGGCGTGCGCAAAGCCGGTGCGCAACGCCGCTCCTTTGCCCCGGTTAACGGCATGAAAAACAACCTTGATCTCATTACGGCCGGCAAACGTTTGTAAAAAATCACGGGTGCCGTCCGTGGAAAAGTCATCAACAATCACCAGTTCTCGCTCAAGCGGCAATTCAACCCGGAGCACGGTCTGGACAATATCTTCAATCGTATTGATCTCGTTAAAACAGGGTATCACAATAGAGATTTTGTTCATCCTTTACCTCAACTAAAAAGTGGTCCCCGGCGTTGTACCTTAGCCGTTGCATCCGTGCTTTTTGGACAAGAATATTAACCACAAAGCCACCAAGAGCACGAAATCACCAAGATTCTTTGTGCCTTTTGTGGTAAAAACCCTTTTTTGGTTCCGGCTTGCCCAGGTTAGGGCGCGGCCAAAAACAAAAAATTAATAATTAATCATTCACAATTCACAATTCACAATTTTTAAGGGGACAGCGCATTATAACCCAAGCGGGGCGTGTAGCAAATATAAACGTCCCCTCCCCAACCCTATGAATTGACCTTATCCCCTCACCGGATTAAAATGACATCATCACCATAACAAAGAGGTTAACATGTTAATTACAAATGGCACGGTTCTCACCTTTGGCGATGACAAAAAGGTTTTGCCTTACGGGGCTGTTTACTATGAAGACGATACAATTATTGAAGTAGGCCGCACAGCCGACCTGGCCGGCAAATACCCCCATGCCAAAAAATTGGACGCGGGCGGCAAAATTGTTATGCCCGGTTTGATCTGCGCCCATACCCATTTTTACGGCGCGTTTGCCCGCGGTATGGCTATTCCCGGCGAACCGCCCAAAAACTTTATGCAAATCTTGGAAAGGTTGTGGTGGAAAATTGACCGCGCCCTGACCCTGGAAGACAGCAAATACAGCGCCCTGGTGGCCCTGGTTGACGCCATTCGCCACGGCGCCACCACGCTGATTGATCACCATGCCAGCCCTAACCACATTGACGGTTCGCTTGACGCGCTGGCCGAAGCGGTGGTTGAGTCTGGGCTGCGGGCTGGCCTCTGTTATGAGGTGACCGACCGGAATGGATTAGGCGGAGCTGCGGCCGGCATTGTGGAAAATGCGCGGTTTCTCAAAAAATTACAGGCCCAGCCCAACCCCAAGTTGGGAGGCTCATTTGGCTTGCACGCGTCTTTTACCGTGAGCGACGGCACGCTGGCCGCTTGCGTAGAGGCCGCCCAGGGCTTGAACACCGGCTTTCACATCCACGTGGCCGAAGACAAGGCCGATGAAGCCGACAGCCTTAAAAAGTACAACCTGCGCGTGGCCGAACGGCTGGAGAAACGCGGCATTTTGGGCCCAAAAACACTGGTCGCGCACGCCATTCACGTAGACGCCTATGAAATGGACGCTTTCCGGGCCACCCAAACCAAAGTCAGTCACCAGCCCCGCAGCAATATGAATAACGCCGTAGGCGTGGCCGAGGTGGAGAAAATGCTCAATAAAGGCATTACCGTGGGCCTGGGCAACGATGGGTTTACTAACAACATGTTCACCGAAATCCACACCGCCTACTTGCTGCACCGGATCAACAAAGGCGACCCCCGGGTGATGCCCGGCGACCGCCTGATGGAAATAGCCTTTAACAATAACGCCGCCATTGCCGCCTTGTTCTTCCCCAAGCCGGTTGGCGCTCTAACTCCCGGCGCATTTGCCGACATCATTCTGCTGGACTACGTGCCCTATACCCCCCTCACCGACGCCAACTATCCCTGGCACCTGGTTTTTGGCATGGACGGCAGCCACGTGACCCACACCATTGCCGGGGGACAAATGCTAATGAAAAATCGTGAGGTTTTGACCCTGGATGAGGTTGCTATCGCGGAAAAAGCTACTCAGTTGGCTACAACAGTTTGGCAACGGGTGAGGGAGATGTAACCGGATATGGTCACCCCCAATATCCCTCCATCTCGCTCGCCAAAAACCACCCCCTCTTCGCCTCAAGTCAAACGAGTTCTCTGGAAAATCCTGGGCCTCAACCTGCTGGTGGCCGGGGCCAAAATTGCCGTGGGCGCAGTTACCGGCTCAATCAGCATGATGGCCGATGGCTTTCACTCCACCCTGGATGGTTCGTCAAACGTTATTGGCCTGGTTGGTTTGACCATTGCCGAACGCCCGCCCGATGAAACCCATCCCTACGGGCATCAAAAATTTGAAACGTTCGCCACCCTGGGCATCGGCCTGTTGTTACTGTTCAGTAGTTGGAACGTGATCAAAAGCGCCTTTACCCGCCTGGTTGAAGGCAGCAGCCCCCAAGTGACCGTGGTAAGTTTTGCCGTGGTGTTTGTGACCATTGGCCTGAACTGGTGGGTGTCATCCTACGAAAGCCGCCAGGGGCAGCGACTGAAAAGCAGCCTGTTGCTGGCCGATGCCGCCCATACCCGTTCAGATATTTTTGTTTCGGTTTCGGTCATTGCCGGCCTGGCGGCCGTAAAATTGGGCTGGGCCTGGGTTGACGCGGCGGTGGCGTTATTTATTGTGGCCGCGATTGGCCGGATTGGCTGGCAAATTATTCAACGGGCCACAGGCGTGCTGGCCGATAGCGCTGTGGTTGACCCGGCCCTGGTAGAAAAAATCGCCCTGTCGGTTGAAGGGGTTGAATCTTGCCACAAAATCCGCAGCCGGGGCGCCGATCAGGCTACCTATTTGGATTTGCACATTCAGGTGGATGGCCGTTTGTCGCTGACTCAAGCGCATTATCTGGGGCACCAGGTGCAAGACCGTTTGCAGGCCGAACTTGAGATCCAGGATGTAGTGGTCCATGTGGAGCCGGCTCAATTCTCTTGATAAAATAACCCCGATCCTTTTAGGCTTAAAATGTTGATCTCAATCATCCTGGTCATAGCCGTTATTACCCTGCTGGTTTCAGCCAACGCCCTGTACGTGGCGGCTGAATTTGCCACCGTCAGTTCCCGCAAAACCCGCATCAATCAAATGGCCGGCGAGGGCCATCGCTTGGCCAGAATATTGCGCCCGATTGTTGAAAACACCACGTTATTGGACGATTATATTGCGGCCTGCCAGGTAGGCATCACCGTATCCTCGCTGGCGCTGGGCGCTTACGGCCAAAACGCCATTACCCCGCTGCTGGGCAAATTGGGCCATCTGGCTGAAGCAGCGGCATATTCTATTGCCGCTACCACCGTGCTTATCTGTCTGACAATCTTGCAGGTTGTTCTGGGCGAGCTGTTCCCCAAATCAATAGCCCTGCTTTACCCCGAACGGATGGCCCTGATGGTCACCATCCCCATGCAGTGGTCCCTGGTTATCCTCCGCCCCTTTATCTGGCTGTTGAACGGCAGCGGAAATTTAATACTCAAAGTAATGGGGATCAAACAACATGGCCCTCACCACCACGTTCATTCTCCCGGAGAGATTGAGCTGTTGGTGGGCGAAAGTTACCAAGGTGGGCTGCTTGATGAAGGGGAACAACAAATGTTGCGCAACGCCTTTCGCCTGCGCGAACTGCTGGCCCGCCAGGTGATGGTTCCTCGCACCCGGTTGACTGCCGCCCCCGTTGACAGCTCCGTTGACGACCTGCTGGAGCGGGCCTGCCAGGCCGGTCTTTCCCGGATACCCCTTTACCAAACCCGTATAGACGACCTTGTTGGTTTTGTGCATGTTAAAGACCTATTTCGCCTGCGATTGGCCGGCCAGCAGCATCCTCAAGAAGTGGTGCGGGAAGTGGTTTATGTGCCCGAAACGCTGCCCGTGGCCGATGTTTGGGCCACGCTGAATGAGCAGCGCCAGTACATGGCCATTGTGCTGGATGAGTACGGCGGCACGGCGGGCCTGATCACCTTTGAAGACCTGATTGAGGAAATTTTTGGCGAGCTTCAGGATGAATTTGACGACGAACTGCCGTTGATCTCGGCCGAGGCGGGAGGCCGGATTCACCTGCGGGCCGACCTGCTGGTGACGGACGTTAATGAATATCTGGGGCTGGCGCTGCCCGATGACGAAGCCGACACCCTGGGCGGGCTTGTTTTTAGCGCCCTGGGCCGCCTGCCGGTGGTTGGCGACGAAGCCGCCATTGGCACGTCGGGCATCAAAATTAGGGTAGAAGCCATAGACACGCGCAGCATCACCGAGGTTTCGCTGCAACTGCGCCCCGGCGCGCAGCCCCACATCAATGAATGGGAAGTGGGGAGTGATGAGTAAACTTTTACTGCCGGCTTTAAGCCTGCCGCTGCCCGTTTTTTTCCTGGCGGCCGCCGTCACCGCTGCCCAAGACCTGCCCGGCCTTGATACCCTGGTCATTCCTTCGCTGGCTATTATTCTGCTGGTCATGCTCAACGGCCTTTTTGTGCTGGCCGAGTTCGCCCTCATAGGCGTCAGGCCCAGCCAGATGGAACAACTGGCCAACCAGGGGCATAAACCGGCCGGCCACATTTTGACCATTTTACGTTCCCTGCCCCAACAAAATCGCTACATTGCCACGGCCCAGTTGGGCATCACCGTGGCTTCGCTTGGCCTGGGCATGTACGGCGAGGCGCAGATCTCTCATTTTCTTGAACCTTATCTGGGCCGGCTCCTGGGCATTGACCCGCATGATGCTCTGATCACTACATTTGGTTATGTGCTGGCCGTCAGTTTTCTCACCTATTTGCACGTCGTTCTGGGCGAAATGGTGCCCAAGTCTTTGGCCCTGGCCGCGCCCAATCGGGCCGCCTTTTTTGCCGCCCAACCCATGCGCCTGATGGAGTTTATTTTTGCCGTGCCGGTGTATTTGCTCAACGGCGTCGGCAACGCTTTACTGTACCTCTTGCGTATTCCCCCGGCTGAAACAGGCGCCCGACTCCATTCTCCCGAAGAATTGGAGCTGCTGGTCTCAGAAAGTGTTGAAGGCGGTCTGTTGAACCCAAACGAAGAAGAAATTATTCGGAATATTTTTGATTTTGGCAAACGGCAGGTCCAACAGGTAATGACCCCCCGGCCTAAAGTGGAAGCGGTTGCCCACGATACTCCCTGGCCCGATTTGCTTAAACAAATGGCCGAAAGTCCATACAGTCGTCTGCCTGTTTACGAAGAAAACCTGGATCAGATTATTGGCATCCTGCACATCAAAGACTTGGTGCGTTACCAGGCTCGTTCCAAAGGCGCGTTTGATATTCGCCTGGTGCTCCGGCCCGTGCCGGTAGTGCCCGAACATTACCCGGTGGAAAACCTATTGACCACCTTCAAACGCCGGCGCATCCATTTTGCCATTGTCCTCGACGAGTTTGGCGGCACCGCCGGGATCGTCACCCTGGAAGACCTGGTGGAAGAAGTGGTGGGTGAAGTGCGGGATGAGTTTGACCTGGAAAGCGAACCGCTGGTTCAAATTGCGCCCGGGGTGCTTGAGGTAGCGGGGGATTATTTAATTGAGGATTTGCAAGAACACCTCAATTTGGGCTGCACAGAAAACCTGCCCTACATTGAGACCATTGGCGGCCTGATCATGACCGGCTTGGGCCGCGTGCCCCAGGTTGGCGACACATTTACCTACTGTCACAACATCCACTTTACCGTCTTGGCCGTTGACGGCCTGGCCGTGGCCCGCGCCCGCATTGAGTATCCCGTAGCGGCAATGCCTGGGGCATAACACGCCTTTTGCTCATTCCTTTACCCGCACAACCTAACTTTTGATAGGTTACAACCATCCATTTTAATGTTATACTGGTAAAAGATTGGCAAAGGAGATAAGCAATGAAAAACGACAGATTTCTCATCGGCATTGTCATTGGCATCCTGCTCCTGGTGATCATCGCGGTGATCATGGTGCTGGCCCGCAGCGGCCGACAAGAAGATTACATTGCCGACGATACCCCGGCCAGCGTGGTGCATAACTACTTTCTGGCCATCCAACGCGGGGAGTTTGAAAAAGCCTACGGCTATCTTTCGGATGAACTCAAATCCAAACCGGACCTCGACGAATTCATCCGCACGGTAGACAACGGTTCAGAAGCCTCGCTGCAAATTGGCCGGAGCAGCATCAACGGCGAACGGGCCAGGGTGGAAGTATCCATTACCACCTATAGCGGCGGCGGGCCTTTTGAGCGCGGCCACTACACCAGGGAGGAAACCGTTTATCTACGCCGCGCCGGCGGCGGCAACTGGCAGGTGATTGAATACCCCTATCCTTACTGGGGCTATGATTGGAATGAGGAAGAGAATAAGGATTAAGTAGGGCAAAAGATTCGGAACGCAGGAATGTGTGCCCTCTGTCTGCCTCTCCTCCTGCCTTTTAACCCTTACTATTTTTCAGGAGAATAATGATGCAAACCCTCCAACGCATTTACCTATATCTGGTGTCGGCCATCAGTTTAACCGTCATAGCCTGGGCCATCATTGGCCTGATCCGGCTGATTGTGAGCCAGGAGATTGGCCAGGGCCAAATTATCGCCCTGGCCTCCCTGTTGGCCGCCATTATCGTGGGCCTGCCCATTTTCCTGTTCCACTGGCTCATTGCCCAACGCCTGGCCGCCAGGGATGAGGCCGAACGCGGCTCAACCATCCGTCGCATATTTTTTGGCGTAGTAATGGCTACCGGGGCCACGCCCATTATCAGCAATATCTATCGTTTGCTTGACAACGCCTTGCTCAACCTGCTCGGCGGGGTCCACCAAACTTATTACCCCTACAACCTGACCACGGCCGAACACCTGGCGGCCATTGTGGTGTGGGGCATGATCTGGTTTTACCTCTGGCGGCAGTTACAAAGCGATAACCGCCTCACCCCGCCCCGCGAAGATCTTCTGGGAATTCGCCGGCTTTATCTGCTGGCCTTTGCCCAGGCCGGAGTGGTGATGATCAGCCTGGGCGCAATTGGCTTGCTGGGAACCCTCATGCAAGCTTTGGCCACCGGCCTTAACTGGCGCACCCCGGTAGCCAACGGCAGCGCCCAATTGCTGGTGGGCTGCGGGGTGTGGGTGGGCCATTGGCTTGTGTTGCAACGCGCCTTCTTCACCGGCAGCCCGCTCGAAGAACGCTCCGTTTTACGCAAAGTCTATCTTTATTTGAATATTTTTGTCTTCTCGGTGATGGCCGTGGCCAGCGCCAGCACCCTTTTCAAACGTTTCATTGAACTGGCCCTGGGCGCGCCGCCGGCCAAAGAACCGCTGCTGAGCCAATTGAGCGGACCGCTACCCCTGGTGATTGTGGGTGGCGTTTTGTGGGCCTATCACTGGTATGTTCTCCATCAAGACGCCGAACGCGCCCCTGAAGCGCCGCGCCAGGCCAGTGTGCGCCGGATTTACGCTTACCTGGTAGCAGCCATTGGCCTGGCCGTGCTGTTGAGCGGCCTGGTGGGGTTGCTCAGTATCCTCATTGACCTGCTGACCACCCCGGCGGCGATTGGCTTCTCTTTCTACCGCGAGCAAGTGTCTATCTTTACCGCCATGACCATTATCGGTTTGCCGGTGTGGCTGTTACTCTGGCGTAAATTGCAGGCCCTGGCCCTGACCCCGCCCAAAGAATCGGACGCTGCCGCCGTTGAAGAACGCCGTTCGACCACGCGCAAAATCTACCTCTATTTTTACATGTTGGTGGCTGCACTGGCTTTTTTTGGCAGTGTAGGCTGGTTTGTGTACCATCTGCTCACCGCCCTGCTGGGGGCGGACCTCCCTCCCGCTTTCATTACCCTGGTGCTGGACGCCCTGGTCATTTCCCTGTTAGCCGCCGGGGTCTGGTTGTATCACTGGCAGGCCATCCGTAAAGACGGGCAACTGGAGCAGGCTGACCAGGCCAAACGGCTGGCCGACGTGGTAGTGGTGGTTATGGACGATGAGGAGGGCCGGTTGGGCCAAACGGTTATCGAACATCTCCGGCACGAACTGCCGGACCTGCAACTTAAGCCGGTGGGCCTCACGCCGCAAGCTGTTCAAACAATGAACGGCCAGCCCTTCTCAGCCGATGTGCTTCAATCGGCCCACTACATCATTGGCCCCTGGCAAGCCCTAGCCCATCCAGAAGTTGCTTCAGCCGTAACCGCCAGCCCCGCCCTCAAATTGACCATTCCCACCCCCAGGCCAAACTGGGTTTGGACCGGGGTCAGACAGCGCTCCTGGGAATATTACGCCCAACAGGCTGTGCGCAATGTCAAACAAGCCCTTGAGGGCGATGAGATCAGCCCAGGCGGCGAGTTTGGCGCCGGCGGCATTGTGGCCATAGTGATTGGCAGTATCGTGGGCTTTTTGTTCCTTGCCGGGGGGGTCATTGCCATCATTAACCTGTTTTAACCGCTTTGTGTTATAATGGGTTCAAACCTGCGCCACCCCTGGAGGAACCAATGGCCCCAGCCCAAACCAAATATCCCATCCTCACCGACCGGCCCGCCGGCAAAGACGGCCTGGATTTTCAACCCTACATTGACGCCCTGGCCGAACTGATTATTGATCCGGCCACCAGCACTCCCCTGACCATTGGCGTATTTGGCCGGTGGGGTAGCGGCAAAACCAGCCTGATGCAATTGATGAAGCAGCAGGTTGACGCCCAGGGCTACCACACGGCCTGGTTCAACGCCTGGAAATACGACCGTAAAGAAATTGCCCTGTGGCGGGTGCTCATTCTGCGCACGCTCGACGCCCTGCGCCCCCGCCAAGAAGACGGCTCGCCCTATCCGGCCGGTGAATTGACCGATCCCTACCAAAAGGCGTTGCTTAAGGATTTAGACCGGCTGGAGCAATCGGTGTACAGCACGGTAGAGTGGACGGAGTTGGGCCGCTGGGCCGTAGATTGGGCCAAGGCCCTGGAAGGCACGGTAGAAGGCGCGGCGGAAATAGCCCTGGCTCTGGTGCCGGGGGCCGGGCCGCTGGCGGCGCTCCTGCGCCAGGCCCGCAATGCGGTCAAGGGCAAAGCGGTGCCCCCCATCACCGAAGCGTTTCAACGGGAGGCGCAGGAATTCCGGCGGGAGCAATTGCGCTCGGTGGAACAATTTATCACGGCCTTTGAAGAAACCATCGCCAAATATATACTCGACTTTTGCAGTGACATAAGATTTAACATTAACAAGAAAATATGGGATAATAAAGGTCAAGCTAATCGGTATTCAAATGCT
>JAFGDY010000071.1 GCA_016931895.1 Anaerolineae bacterium | reverse complement strand
AGCATTTGAATACCGATTAGCTTGACCTTTATTATCCCATATTTTCTTGTTAATGTTAAATCTTATGTCACTGCAAAAGTCGAGTTTAAAGTTTATGCTTTAGCCAAACCAAGCTTGCGACACAAGGCAGCCAGTTGATGCTGCTCTTTGGGCGTCAAAACGGCGATAGTTTTCACCACATTCTTCACATGATCAGGAAAAATTTGGTCAATTAATTGCCGTCCCCTCTCGGTCAAACAAATGGTCACAAAACGCCGGTCACTTTCGTCTCGCTCTCGCTCTACCAAACCCCGTTTGACCAGATTGTCAATCACTAACGTTAAATTGCCGCTGCTTTTAAGGATTTTGGCCGCCAATTCCTGCTGGTGCAGCGGCCCCAGGTGATAAAGCGATTCCAATACCCCAAACTGGCTCCAGGTTAAGCCATAATCCTTTAGATGGCAATTGACCCGCGCTTCCACCGACTCTGCCGCCCGGGAGAGTTTGATATAAACGTCCAGCGCATCTTTTTCTATTTGCGTGCCCTGATAATGCGTGCCCATTGTTCAATAATTTTACATCAAATAGTTTAATATTAAATTAAAAATTACTACTAACGAAGAGACGACGGACGACCAACGACGAAGGACGAAATTTGGTTGTTGGTCATTGGTCGTTATGCAAGGAACGCCAGCACCACCAGACCCGCAGTTTGCCATTAAACTCAGCAGTGGGTAGAATGGGGTAGCGCCAAACAAATTAACAGGAGCAGAAATGGTTATGGCTAGGTCTCATTATCCCTGGTGGCAAAAAGGCATTATTTACCAAATCTATCCCCGTTCATATCAAGACGGCAACGGCGACGGCATCGGCGATTTGCCGGGCCTTATCCAACGCCTGGATTATGTTAAAAGTTTAAATGTGGATGCGATCTGGCTCTCCCCCATTTTCCCTTCGCCCATGCATGATTTTGGCTATGATGTGGCCGACTATACCGGCATCCATCCCCTCTTTGGCACAATGGCCGACTTTGACCGCTTACTGGCAGAAACCCACCAACGAGGCCTAAAATTGCTGCTGGACCTGGTGCCCAACCACACCTCCACCGAGCACCCCTGGTTCCAGGAAAGCCGCCGCAGCCGGGACAATGCCAAACGTGATTGGTATATCTGGCGCGATCCCGCCCCGGATGGCGGGCCGCCCAACAACTGGCTCAGTGTTTTTGGCGGCCCGGCCTGGACCTTTGACGAAACAACCGGCCAATACTATTTGCACCAGTTTGTGAAACAACAACCGGAACTCAACTACCGCCATCCCAAAGTGTTAGCGGCGATGTTGGACGTGATGCGTTTCTGGCTGGATAAAGGGCTTGATGGCTTTCGCGTGGACGTTATCTGGCTCATGATGAAGGATGAACAACTTCGAGATGAACCGCTTGACCCAAACTGGGATGGCGTGTGGCCTTTTGCCCAATTACAACACATCTACACCCAAAACCTGCCCGAAGTGCATCGCCTTATCCGGCAAATGCGGGCCGTGCTGGATGAATATGATGAGCGGATGATGGTCGGCGAGATTTATTTGCCCAACGAGGAATTGGTTAAGTACTACGGCCAAAACTTTGATGAATGTCACTTGCCCTTCAATTTCCAACTCATTCACCTGGATTGGAACGCGGCCACCGTGCGCCAGGCGGTTGACGCCTACGAGGCTGCCTTGCCAAATGGGGCCTGGCCAAACTGGGTGATGGGCAATCACGACCGCCATCGCGTGGCCAGCCGGGTAGGGGCCGCCCAGGCCCGCGTAGCCAACATGCTGCTTCTCACCTTGCGCGGCACTCCTACCACTTACTACGGCGAAGAAATTGGCATGGAAAACGTGCCCATTCCCCCAGAATTTGTTCAAGACCCGCCCGCGCTTAACCAGCCGGAAATCGCCCACATTGTGGGGCGCGACCCGGAACGGACCCCCATGCAATGGGACGACTCCCCCAATGCCGGTTTTGCCGCGCCTGGCGTAACCACCTGGCTCCCGGTGGACAACGACTATGTTGAGCGTAATGTCGCCCGGCAAGAAAAGGACCCCACCTCGATGTTGAGCCTTTACCGCGCCCTGACCGGCCTGCGCCGCGCCGAACCGGCCTTGAGCGGGGGGGATTACGCCTCAATAGAAGCCGGGGCAAACGATGTTTTTGCCTATCTCCGCACTGCGCCGGGCGCGGGCCGTTTTGTGGTAGTGTTGAATTTTGGCGGCAAAAGCCACACCCTTGACCTGAACCAGGTTGGCCGGCGGGCCGCCATTGCCGTGTCAACGGATATGCGGCGCGCGGGTCAAATTGACCTGGCCAACTTGTCTCTTGAGCCAAATGAGGGCCTGGTGCTGCGACTTTAATTATTCAGATAGCCATGTTTTTGAGTAAAGACAGAACAATGTTCTGTCTTTACCCGGCAAAAATTCAAAACCTTCGGGCAAATAAGGTAAAAAAATGACGCTAACTCCCGACCCGCTCTGGTACAAAAACGCAATTTTTTACGAACTGCACATCCGCGCCTTTGCCGACAGCAATGGCGACGGCAAAGGCGACCTGCGCGGCATCATCCCCAAGTTAGATTATCTCAAAGAATTGGGCGTTGACTGCATCTGGCTGCTGCCAATGTTCCCTTCGCCGCTCAAGGACGACGGTTACGACATTGCCGACTATTTCCACATTCATCCCGATTACGGCACGGTTGACGATTTTAAGGCGCTGGTGCGCGAAGCCCACGCCCGCGACATCCGCCTCATCACCGACCTGGTGCTCAACCACACCTCCGACGAGCACCCCTGGTTTATCGAGGCCCGCCGATCCAAAGACAATGCCTATCGAGATTATTACGTCTGGAGCGACTCCGACCAGAAATACAAAGAGGCCCGCATCATCTTTGTAGATACCGAATCTTCCAACTGGGCCTACGACGAAACCACGGGCCAATACTATTGGCATCGCTTCTATGCCAGCCAGCCCGATTTGAATTACGACAATCCCATTGTGGCCGACAAAATGATAGAAATCATCAGATATTGGCTGGATATGGGCATTGACGGCTTCCGCGCCGACGCCGTGCCCTACCTGTTTGAGCGCGAAGGCACCAACTGCGAAAATCTACCGGAGACACACGCCTATCTTAGGCGCATCCGGGCCATGATGGAAGCCGAATACCCCGGCACTATCCTGCTGGGCGAAGCCAACCAATGGCCTTGGGATTTGCGGCCTTACTTTGGCGGCGACCCGGCCGATCCCACCGTGCCCGGCGACGAATTTCACATGGCCTTTCATTTTCCCTTGATGCCACGCCTTTTCAAAGCGCTCAAACTTGGCCATGCCGCCGACATTATCCAGATCATGAACGACACCCCGCCCATCCCCTTTAATACCCAGTGGTGTGTTTTTCTGCGCAATCATGATGAACTGACCCTGGAAATGGTGACAGAAGAGGATCGCCAATTGATGTGGCGTTTGTACGCGCCGGAGCCGCGCATGCGCCTTAATTTGGGCATCCGGCGTCGTTTGGCCCCGTTGCTGGATAATGACCGCCGCAAAATTGAACTGGCCAACGCCATTCTTTTCAGCCTACCCGGCGCGCCCATCATCTACTATGGCGACGAAATTGGCATGGGCGATAACATCCGGCTTTTCGACCGTAACGGCGTGCGCACCCCCATGCAATGGACGGCTGAACCGGGAGCCGGTTTTTCCCAGGGCAAATCGGCCGCCGCTCCCGCAGACTTCTGGGTTCCGCTTATTGACGACGACGTTTACGGCTATCACGCAGTCAATGTGGCCGCGCAACTGGCCGACCCCGCTTCGCTGCTTCATACCATGCAACACCTGGTGGCTGTTCGTAAAACTTATCCTGTGCTTGGTTGGGGTCGCTGCGAATTTTTGACCGGAACCAATAAAGCCATCCTGGCCTACCGCCGTTTCACCGAAACAGCCCAGATGTTGATTGTGGCCAACCTGACGGATGAAACCCAGGTTACCACCCTTGCTTTACCCGATTTTGGGAGCGTCACGCCGGTTGACGTATTGACCGGCCAGACATTTCCCCGCATCACGGCCAAAGACTATCCGGTCAGCCTGGTTCCCTACCAATACGGTTGGCTCCATTTAACCTGACCAAAAAAGCAGCCATCACGCCGCCTCCCAAACCCAATGCAAGCCCACCGGCCGTTACCCACCAGCCCCAGCCTAACCCAACCGGCTGCTGGTAGACCTCCGCCAGGCCTGGCCGGATCAAGCTAAATTGCCACAGCGGCAAAATAATCGCGGCCGGCCCGCTTGCGGTCCAAAAAACAACCAACAGTTTAGGCGGCAGGTTTTTCAAAACCGGAGCAATAACGGCCCCCCCCATCGCCGCCAGCGCCAAACTCGTTTGCAACCTAAATTCCGGCGCCAGCAAAATAGGCGGCGCCCACACCGGCGATAGCGAGGCCAGGGCCAGTGGAAAAACCGCCAGCCGCAGCAGCCGGCGCAGCCAGGTCGGCAGGGCCAGCCCCTTATTTACCGCAAAGAGAGGCATAGCCAGTATAGCTAAAAAAAGCGGCAGTAAAAAGAAAAGTCGCTCAAACTCCAACTGCATCGTCCGCACTTCTGGCAGAAACTTTACAAACTCGGCCAACCCGGGGCCGGTAAGTTGCAGCGCTACCTCATCCCGCCAAATCCAGGGTAAAAAAGCTCCGCCGATGCCGGTCAAGAGCAAACCCAGCCCCAGCAGCCAACTGCTAATATGGATGATGGATAGCCTATTGCGACTGTTATATTGACTTGAATTTATTTGTGGTGGATCAAATTGTTGACTATTGTTATGCAAGTTCAAACTCCAAGTGAAGTTATGGTTACGACATCCCCCTGAATTCCTGCCAGTTCCAATGAGCAACCATAAAGAATGAGCCAATAGTTTATAACCCCTTGCTCAAACTTTGACAAATTTAGCAAACTGATACCGCCCCCCTTTCTCCCTTGCCTGCCCAAAATTTTGGATAAGCGCGAAGACGCGAAGAGCGCAAATTGACTCTCGCTGTGAATAATGTTAGAATCTCACCCGCATTCTTCAATTTTGCTGGGGGAGTGTCGGAACTGGCAGACGAGCGTGACTTAGGATCACGTGCCGCAAGGCGTGCGGGTTCAAATCCCGCCTTCCCCACTTTTAGGTTAATTCTGCCGGCAAAATAGCGGCCCAGGGCCTCTACCTGGGCCTGGGCTTTTTTATAGCGTGATTGATACAGGCCAGCAATATCCGCGCCGGCCTTGACCAGACCAATTCTAATTCAATCTACATCTAAACCCCTATCCCGTTCTTCTTGCTCTCGGATATATTGGCGTACGGCAACTTCATCATACCTCACCGTACTCACCCAATACTTTTTCGCCCAAAAGGCCATTTGCCGTTCACCCAACAGTTCCCGATGAATTGGTAAACGGGCTTCACCTAGTCCACCTTCTAAAGAAGAGGCCAAACCGATGACAAACACCGTAGTCGAATCAGAGGTATCTAAACTGCAAGGTAGAAAAGGGAAATTAGGCAAATTAAGCGGCCGGCTTGTTGCCGTAGTGCCACTGGGTCTGACCCTCTATTTTGTCACCCTGATCCCGTTGATTGCCGCCGGAGAAACAGCGCAGCTTGCGTACTCATGGGTGCCCTCGCTGGGCGTTAACCTCTCCTTTTACGTGGACGGCCTCAGCCTCATTTTTAGCCTGCTCATCAGCGGTATTGGCGCGCTGGTGAGCGTTTACAGTGGCAGCTATCTGGCCGGACACCGGCTGCTGGGGCGCTTCTACCTATACCTGCTGCTATTTATGACCGCTATGCTGGGGGTGGTGCTGGCTAACAACCTCATCACCCTGTTTGTGTTTTGGGAACTGACCAGCCTGACCTCATACTTGCTGATTGGCTTTAACCACGAACAGGAAATTTCTCGCCAATCGGCCTTGCAAGCCCTGCTGGTGACCGGCGCCGGAGGGCTGGCCTTGCTGGCCGGGCTGCTGCTCTTGGGTAACGTCGGCCAGAGTTGGGAATTATCAACCATACTTGACCAGGGCAATCTCATCCGGGCGCATCCCCTGTACCTACCACTGCTGATGCTGGTTTTGTTGGGCGCGTTCACCAAATCGGCTCAGTTCCCCTTCCACTTCTGGCTGCCTAACGCTATGGCCGCGCCTACGCCGGTGAGCGCCTATCTGCACTCGGCCACAATGGTTACAGCGGGTGTTTATTTGCTGGCCCGGTTTGATCCGGCCCTGGGCGGCACCTTTGCCTGGCACTTTAGCCTGGTCTTGATCGGCACGGTAACGATGCTGCTGGGCGCCTACGTGGCCTGGCAGCAAACCGATCTCAAACGCATTTTGGCCTACTCCACGGTCAGCGCCCTGGGCACGTTGGTCATGCTCATTGGCCTGGGTACGCCGGCCGCGCTCAAAGCCGCCGTGGTCTTTCTCATTGTCCACTCCCTCTACAAAGGCGCGCTCTTTATGGCCGCCGGCTCAATTGATCACGAAACCGGCACCCGCGACATCACCCGACTCAGCGGCCTCTACCGGCTGATGCCCATCACCTTTGCCGCCGTGATTCTGGCCGCATTGTCAATGATGGGCGCGCTGCCTCTGTTTATCGGTTATATCGGCAAAAAATTGATCTACGAAGCCACTCTGGCGCCCCCCCCGCTGGTGTCGAACATTCTTACCGGCGCGGCCGTGTTAGCCAACGCGCTGACCATCGTTGCGGCCGGGCTGGTGGCTTACCGGCCCTTTTTTGGCCCCAAACCCAACACCCCCAAACATCCCCACGAGGCCCCGCCTGGGATGTGGCTGGGGCCGCTGGTGCTGGGGATCATCGGGCTGGTCTTGGTGCTGGTCATTGAACTCTGGCCGGACAATCCCTTGCAAGCCGTGATGGTGGCTGCCGCCCAAGCCATGTATGATGATGTGGTCAAGGTGAAACTTGCTGCCTGGAGCGGCCTCAACCTGGAATTTTTCCTCAGCCTGCTCACCCTGGCCTTGGGGATTACGCTGTATGTCATCTACAAACCGCTGGTACGACTCGTCCGCCTACTCAATATCATCGCCCGTTGGGGGCCGGAACAGTGGTACAACTGGCTGCTGGCGGGGATGCTCAAGGTGGCGGGCTGGCAAACTCGCCTTCTGCAAAACGGCTACCTGCGCTATTACCTGATAACCATCATTCTCACCACGGTGGTGCTGATTGGCTACACGCTCTTCAACCAGGTGGATTTGACCGGCCTGATCATGACTTCGGAAGTTCGCTTTTACGAGTTGGTCATCGCCGGGCTAATCTTGGCTGCCACGGTGATGGTTGTTTTCAGCCGCTCCCGGCTGGCGGCGGTGGTCGCCCTGGGGGTGGTGGGCTACGGCGTGGCCCTGTTTTACCTTCTGTTCAATGCGCCCGACCTGGGCATGACCCAGATCGCTATCGAAACGTTGGGCGTTATCTTACTGGTTCTCATCCTATACCGCTTGCCCCGCTTTACCATCTTTACCGGCATCCCCCACCGTTTACGCGATGGAGCCATTGCCCTGGCCGCCGGCGCAATGATGACCGGACTGGTATTAATCGCTAACAGTGCGCCGACGGTATCAAAAATTACGCCCTTTTTTGCCGCAAATAGCCTGACCGCAGCCAAAGGGCGCAATGTGGTCAATGTGATCCTGGTTGATTTCCGCGGCCTGGATACGCTGGGCGAAATCACGGTGCTGGCCGTGGCCGCGATTGGGGTATTCGATTTGCTCAGACTGCGGCTGGGCCAGGCCCCAAAAGAGCCGGCCAGGCCCGAAGCAGCCGCTGTATTTTCAACCTACAAAAAACAACCATCCAACCAGGGAGGTGCTCAATGACGTCCTTGATTTTGTCAACCGCCACCCGCTATCTGTTGCCCCTGCTGCTGCTCTTTTCCATCTTTTTGCTTCTGCGCGGGCACAACGAACCCGGCGGCGGTTTTGCCGGTGGGCTGATGGCCGCCGCAGCCTTTGCCCTTTACGCCATTGCCCACAACGTGGCCGAGGCCAAAAAGGCGCTGTATCTCCATCCCCGCACGCTGATTGCCGTTGGCTTGCTGGCGGCGGTGAGTAGCGGCCTGATCGGCCTGCTGGCGGGCTATCCCTTTATGACCGGTCTCTGGAGCAGCCAGAATGTGCCGATGCTGGGCAAGGTCGGCACGCCGTTGTTATTTGATATGGGCGTGTATCTGGTGGTGCTGGGAATCACCCTGCTCATTATCTTTTCCCTGGCCGAGGAGGAATAACATGACCCTGATAATGGCCATTGTGATTGGCTGTCTATACGCTGCCGGGCTGTATATGATGATGCGGCGCAGCATTGTCAAACTGATTTTTGGCCTGTTTCTGTTGGGACACGCGGCCAACCTGCTCATCTTCACCGCCGGGGGCTTGAACCGCCACAAACCGCCCCTGATTGCGGCGGGCGAAGCAGCCCTGACCGGCCTTTTTGCCGACCCGCTGCCCCAGGCCCTCATTCTCACCGCCATTGTGATTGGCTTCGGGGTGCAGGCCTTTGCCATTGT
>JAFGDY010000070.1 GCA_016931895.1 Anaerolineae bacterium | reverse complement strand
GGTACACGATTATTCCTGTTGATTGTTAAAGTTCGTTCTATATATGCTGATTTTTACCTTAAATTAGCTGCAAAAGTCGAGTTAATATATATAGGTTTAGAAAAATTTCACTAATCCGAGGTGGGGGAAACTGCCTCGGCTATTTATTTGTTTTTTAGAGAAGGTTTTTTGTATGGCAGATGCAACCAAAGAAGAAAAATTGGTGTTAGAAGGCAAAATTGTAGAAGCCTTACCTAACACCAGTTTTAAAGTAGAATTAGAAAATGGGCACACGGTTTTGGCCTATCTTTCCGGCAAAATGCGCAAGTTTTATATCCGCGTGTTGTTGGGTGATAAAGTTCGTGTAGAGCTTTCGCCCTATGATTTGGACCGGGGGCGGATTGTTTACCGTTACAAGAGCAGCCAATCAGGTAGATGATAACGTGACTCATAAATAGCCCTTGTGCCTTGAAGCCTTGTTTAAGGCCATAAATGTGTCCACAGGCTGGGTAACGCACGGATAGGTGAAGATGATCAGTGCGCTACGTGGTTTGTGGACTATTTTTTATCTACTCCTTAGCCTGGTATAATTTCCAAGATGAGTAACGTTAAAAAGCCGGGGGCAAACGATACCCGGCCTGTCAAACAACCTGTTCAGCCTCAGGCTGACCAAACCAGGCCCGTCCGCCGCCCGGCTGACCCTGACCAAACAACGCCGTCTCCGCGCTATAGGCCGCCTGAGGCCCCGCCGTCACCACCGCCGACAACGGCAGCCGCGCCTGCGCCCGGTAAAAATATCGCTCGCCCCGGTCCCCAAACCACTCAACCCCGGCCAACCCCTCCTCCCCAACCTGTTCGGCCGCCAACTTATCAGCCTACCATTATTGCCGCGCCGCCGCACCTGGCTCGCCTGGCCGCCAACTGGCAACGCCGGGTGATACATGGGGGTATCTTGACGGTTCTTGTTGTGGTTTTACTGGGCGCCCTGGTTGTGGCCGGGGGCGGGCTGATTTATGTGGTTATTGCCGCTCAACTTCCTTCCGCCGAGGAACTGAGCGCCCGGTCCCTGCATTTTGCCACCACCCAAATTTTGGATAGGGAGGGTAATTTGCTCTGGGAAATTGTTGACCCTACCGGCGGGCGGCGCACTTACGTACCCCTGGCCCAAATTTCACCTTATCTCAAGAACGCCACCGTCGCTACCGAGGATCGTTTTTTTTATTTGAATGTAGGCGTTGACCCCATCGCCATTGCCCGCGCTGTCTATTATAATGTCAGTGAAGACAGGATTGTCTCCGGCGCCAGCACTATCACCCAACAATTGGCCAAAATGATCCTGTTAACGCCCGAAGAACGGGTTGAGCAATCGTACGCCCGAAAAATCAAAGAGGCGGTATTGGCCGTGGAGATCAATCGCCGCTACACCAAAGATCAGATTTTGGAGATTTACCTCAACCAGATTTACTACGGTAACCTGGCCTACGGTATTGAAGCCGCCGCCCAAACCTACTTTGGCAAATCGGCCGGGGAGTTGACCCTGCCCGAGGCCGCCATGCTGGCCGGTCTGCCCCAATCGCCCGCTATTCACGACCCCTACACCAATCCCGCCGGGGCAAAAGCGCGCCAGGCCAACGTATTGGATTTGATGGTTGAAGCGCAATATATCAACGCGGCGGAAGCCGCAGCCGCCAAAGCCGCCGAATTGTATTTTCGAGACCCCGGTTTTGCCTTTGCCGCGCCCCATTTTGCCAATTACGTGCGCCAGGAGTTGGAAAAGATGGTAGGCCCCGACTACATTTACCAGGTTGGCTTGCGTGTGCAAACTACGCTCGCCCCCCGCTTGCAGGCCATTGCCGAGCAAGAAGTACGCCAACAAGTAGACGCTCTGGCCGGCCGCAACGTGACCAACGGCGCGCTGGTCGCCCTGGATGTGGCCACCGGCCAGATTTTGGTAATGGTAGGCAGCAAGGATTTTGAGGATGAAACCATTGACGGCCAGGTGAATATAACCCTCAGCCCTCGCCAGCCAGGTTCGTCTATTAAACCGCTCACTTACCTGGCTGCGTTTGAGCAGCTTGGCTGGACCCCCAGCACCCTGATAATGGACGTGCCGGTGGAGTATCCCGACGGCGCGGGCGGGGTATACCGGCCCCAAAATTACGATAACAAATTTCACGGCCCGGTTTTGTTACGCTCGGCCCTGGGCAACTCGTATAATATTCCGCCGGTGAAGGCGCTGGAATTGATGGGCCTTGACGCGCTCAAAGAGATGGCGGCCCGCCTGGGCATTACCACCCTCACCCGCAATGATTATGGCCTGTCCTTGACCCTGGGCAGCGGGGAAGTGTCTTTGCTGGAATTGGCGGGCGCTTACCAGGCTATGGCCAACGGCGGCATTTTGACTCCCCCCACTTCTATTTTACAGATCAGCGACAACTTTGGCCGCACAATTGCGCCGGGGAGTTCGCCGCCCCGCCAGGTGCTCCGGCCGGAGCACGCCTATTTGATCACCCACATTCTGGCCGACAATCAAGCCCGCACGCCCGCCTTTGGTCCCAATAGCCCCCTACAGCTTTCCCGCCCTGCCGCCGCCAAAACCGGCACCACCACCGACTATCGAGACAATTGGGCCATGGGCTATACACCCGATATTGTGGCCGGGGTGTGGGTGGGCAACGCCAATAATACACCTATGCAAAATGTTAGCGGGGTGGCCGGGGCCGGGCCTATCTGGCACAACTTTATGGAACGGGCGCACGAGGGACGGCCTATCCGGGATTTTGTTCGCCCTGCCGCCATTATTGAAATAGAAGTATGCGCCGATTCCGGCACCCTGCCCGGCCCGGCCTGCCCGGAACGACGCAAAGAGATATTTTATCAAGAACAGCCGCCGCTTGGCCCGGAGCACGATATTCACCAATTGATTGAAATTGATCTCAATACCGGCTTGCGGGCCAACGAGTTTTGCCGGGGCAACGTGGAGCAGCGTTACTACCGCGTTTACCCCCCCGACGGCCGGGAATGGGCCTTAAGCCAGGGCATCGAGCAGCCTCCCCAGGATTATTGCCCTTCGGCCAATATTGTGGCCAAAATTTCCAGCCCCCTGGACGGCAGCACCGCCCGCGGCTTTATCACCCTGGAGGGATCGGCCGCGGCGGCCAACTTCTCTCACTATCAAATTGAACTGGGCGTGGGCACCGACCCCCAAGCGTTTGTGCTGGTTCACGGCCCGGCCAACCAAATTGTGGAACAGGGCGTATTGGGTGTTTTAGACACCACCCAGGTTGAAAACGGCGCTTACACCCTGCGTTTGCTCGTATTCAACCGGAACGGCGGCCTGGCCGAGTCGCGGTTGCGGTTGTTAGTTGACAATCCGGCCACGCCGGTATTCACGCCGTCGCCCACCATCACCCCCACTGCCATTCCGGTAGACACCCTCACGCCGGTGCCGACCCCTATTCCAATAGACACGCCTACCCCAACCTCTTTCCCACCCACCGCTACCCCCACGCCGACGGCCACCTACACCCTGCCGCCACCGACTACTACCCCCACTTTTTTGCCCACGGAAGTGCCTACCGCTACCCCTACGTCCACGCTAACGCCCACCCTTTCCCTCGAGTCGCCAACGGCCACCGCCACCCCCACCACTCCTGTTTCTCAAACCCCCACCCCCTCCTAAATTTGGGGCGTTGTAGGGCTAAATTGGCCCTGACTCGGACAAACCACCTCTAATTCCTAATAATTCCTAATTTCTACAGCCGTCAACCCCCTTGCCTTTTACTGTTAAACGGTTTGTCCCTGCCAGAGGTTTAAATTTGCCTCTGCCGACAAATTACTCATAATAAGGATTTGGAGAATCTGGTTGTGCCAATGATCATCAGCCAGAAATTGTCTTTTCAAAAATCAATGTCGCCCGTTATATAACCTTTAATTCGGTGAATTTTGCATGGCTACCGATGTGCACTCCCGTGAGCAGCGACTGCGTAAACAAGCCGAACTCCAGTCGCTCTACCTGAATTTGGCCAGCTTGCGCGAGCGAGAAGCCAGTTACATGGATTTCTCTACCGTTATCCCGGAACGCCTGGCCAACCAGATTAATGAAACGCGCCAGGAGATGCAGCAGGTAGAGGATGAACTCTTAACCCTGGGTGATGAAACCATCTCCTCGCCTGCCCGCCAACCCTATTGGGAAGCCTTTGCCGCCGAGTTATCCGGCGACCTGGCCCAAGCGATAAATCTTTACAAAAGCGCCTCGCGCCATACGCACCCCGACGCCGGCGCAGCTTTACGCAGTGTCCGTTACGCCGTTAGAACGGCCAAAAGTAAAACTGCCGGTGGTACGTGGACGCGCGTGTCGGTCCGCTCCAGAAATCGCTTCTGGATTGGTTTGGCAATTATACTGATAATCATTTTCATAGTTATGTTTGTGCTGGCCGGCCGTTTTAAGCCGGAAACTATCGGGCCGGTTGTGGCCGGAGAATCTACCCCGGCTACCCCCACCCCGCCAACCGTTGTGCTCATTATTCCACACACCGCTACCCCTCTCCCTACCCCTACGCCTACTTTTACGCCCATGCCTATTCCCACCGTCACGCTCACGCCTACCCCCGCCCCACCTGAGGAAACGCCTACCCCCACGCCCACGCCTGGAGCGATGCTCCGCCCGCCGCCCCGGATTATCGGCCCCAAAAATGGCCTGGTCTGGAAAGACGGCTCTATTGTGTTTGAATTTGAAAATCTTTACCTGGCTTACAACGAGTTAGTTTGCCTCAATCCCATGAAAGGATTTGACCAAACCAATACTGAAAATTGGAGCCATCCGGTGGTGGGCAGCAAAAAACCTTTTATTACTATTGAGCCTAACGTGTTCCGGGTAGCCAAACAGCAGGGCATCCAATGTGTTGTCTGGTCGGCCTACGTGGCGGTGGATTCGTGTGATAATGCTATCAGTCAAAGCACCGAAGAACGAGTAATCGGCCTGCCCAATGTGTGCAACTTTAAATAACGGGCACTAGAACGTGGTCTCAACCAAAAATCCTGGGGTCATACGACTTCAGGATTTTTAATTCCTAAAATCATCCAGCTTTTAAGGTTTTGATTTTCAAATAATCAATATCTATCCTGACATACACTATATCTTGTGGTATAATCTAAATTGGCCCCCTACATCTTGATGTAGGGTCATTCCTTCATTTATTAACTTACCATAATATTTGTAACTATTTAGCAAATGTGGTACAATAAACTTGTCATAATATAGAGGTTTTATGGAAGCGCTTAAAGAACGAATCCGCCGGGAAGGGAAAAATCTAGGCAATGGTATTCTTAAAGTTGATAGTTTTATTAACCATCAAGTAGACCCGGCCCTGATGTTGGCCGTAGGCGGCGCGCTGGCCGCCCACTTTGGGGCCTTGGGCATAACCAAAGTGCTCACCGCCGAAATTTCCGGCATTGCGCCCGCGCTCACTACCGCCCTGGCCCTGGGCGTGCCGGTGGTGTATGGCCGCAAAACCAAGCCCATCACCATGCCCAACAACATCTTTGTGTCCAGCGCCCCCTCCCACACCAAGGGGCAAGAAGTCAAATTGATGGTGTCGCCGGAGTTTTTGAATCAACACGACAAAATTTTGATCATTGACGACTTTCTGGCGACCGGCCACACCATTATGGCCCTGGTGCGCCTGGCCCAACAGGCCGGGGCCGAAGTGATTGGCGTGGGCGCGGTGATTGAAAAATCGTTTGAAGGCGGGCGGGCGCAATTAGAAGCCGAGGGCCTGCGCGTGCGTTCCCTGGCCGTCATTGAAAAAATGACCAATGACGAGATTGTTTTTGCCGAGGGCGTATCGCCATGATCGGCGGGACGCGCGAGACCATTGTTATTCTTGATTTTGGCTCGCAATACAGCCAATTGATTGCCCGGCGCGTCCGCGAACTTGAAGTTTATTGCGAGTTGATGCCTTACCATACGCCGCCAGAAGAGATTACGCGCCTCAATCCGGTGGGGTATATTCTATCCGGCGGCCCGGCCAGTGTGTATGCGCCGGATGCGCCGCATTTGCCGGATTTTATTTTAACAACTAAAAAGCCGGTGCTGGGTCTTTGTTACGGCATGCAATTGTTGGCATATCACCTGGGCGGGCAGGTTGACCCCGGCCACGAGCGGGAATACGGCCCTGCCGAAATTGGCCTGGTTGACCCGCAGGCGTTGTTGTTTAGCGCCCTGCCCGCCGGCACGGAATCTTTATCTGTCTGGATGAGCCACGGCGACCGCGTGACCCAATTGCCGCCGGGATTTCAGGTCCTGGCCCAATCCCAAAATTCACCCTTGGCGGCCATTGGCCACCCGGAACGCGGCTGGTACGGCCTGCAATTTCATCCCGAAGTAACCCACACCCCGCAGGGCAAAGAACTGCTGCGGGCCTTTCTTTATAAAATTTGCGGCTGCCGCGGCGGTTGGACGCCGGGCAACTTTATTAAAGAAAGTGTCGCCCGGCTTCAGGCCCAGGTTGGCGACGGCCAGGTAGTTTGCGGCTTATCGGGCGGGGTTGACTCGGCGGTGGCGGCGGCCCTGTTGTACCAGGCTGTGGGCGATCAACTGACCTGCATTTTTGTGAATAACGGCCTACTGCGCCAAAACGAACCGGAACAGGTGACGCAAACTTTTGCCCAAGAAATGCACGCCCGGCTGGTGGCCGTTGACGCCACCGAAGATTTTTTAAGCGCCCTGGCCGGAGTGACCGACCCGGAGGCCAAACGCAAAATCATTGGCGAAAAATTCATTCGCATTTTTGAAACAGAAGCCCGCCGTTTGGGCCGGGTTGATTTTTTGGCTCAGGGCACGCTCTACCCGGACGTCATCGAGAGCGCCAGCCGGGGCGAACAGGCTACGGCGGCCAAGATAAAGACGCATCATAACGTGGGTGGCCTGCCGCAAGATATGGATTTTGAACTGGTTGAGCCGCTGCGGTTCCTATTCAAAGATGAGGTGCGGGCGGTAGGCGAGGCGTTGGGCCTGCCGCGCCAGATGGTGTGGCGACACCCGTTTCCCGGCCCCGGCCTGGCCGTGCGCGTATTGGGAGAAGTAACCTGGGAGCGCCTGGAAACGCTCCGCGCCGCCGACGCCATTTTGCTGGAGGAACTGCGGGCCGCGGGCTGGTACCATCAAACCTCGCAGGCTTTTGCCGTGTTGCTGCCCGTGCAGAGCGTGGGCGTAATGGGCGACCATCGCACTTACGCCGATGTGATCGCCGTTCGGGCCGTGGTGACCGACGACTTTATGACCGCCGATTGGGCCCGCCTGCCGGCGGACCTGCTGGCGCGGGTCAGCAACCGGATTGTGAATGAAGTAGCTAACGTCAACCGGGTGGTTTACGATATTAGCAGCAAACCGCCGGCCACCATTGAATGGGAGTAGTCATTTACAATTTGCGATTTGAATTGTAAACCCAGGGAAAGGAGGCATCCTATGTCTGCCGAAATAAAAACCGTCATTGGCCAACTGAGCATTGCGGGAGGTTCATGGCGCGGTGACCCGCCCAACCAGGTGGCCGTGCGCGAGCCAAAATCGGCTCCCGCGCGGGGGGCAGGCGACACCCCCGGCGTTGGCAAGGGCGACCTGTTTGTGCTTACCGAAGCGCGCGGCCCGGTTTCCAACCGCGATAACCTGGAACGGCAACTGGCCGAAGCTATTCGGGATGCCTACTACCTGGCCCGCGGCTCAGTTACGGCCAGCCTGCGCCGGGCGCTGCAAACCGCCAGCGATCAACTCTACCGCCATAATTGCCAGGCCGGCGCGCCGGAAAAAGTGGTGGCCGGAGTGGTGGCGGTGGTCGTCCGCAACACGGATATTTTTGTGGCCCAGCTTGGCCCGGCGGCGTTGTTTACCGTGTTGGGCAGCCACATTCGCCGTTATCCGGCCCAATCGGCCTGGCTGGATGAGGCCCTGACCCCCGCTAAAAACGCCCCGGCCCTGGGCAGCAGCAGTTTGATTGAGCCAAACCTGCATCATCTGCGGGTTGGCCCGGAGGACATGCTTATTTTGGCCGATAGTCGCCTGGCCGGCCAGCTCCCCCTCACCGATGTACTCAACGCGGTTGACCCGCGCAGCGTCAAAGCCTCGGTTAAAAATTTGGGCAAAACGGCGCGGGCGCGCGACGGCTCGGCCCTGGTATTGGCCGTGGTTGAGGCCGAACACTCAACGCTGGAGGTATTAAAAAATGCGCCCAATGTTTTAGCCAGAGGCGCACCGGTCCAATTGAACCGATTTTTTAAACGGGGGCGTCACCAACCTGTTACCGCCGAGAACGCCATATCCTCTTCGGCAATGACCATGCCCATTCCAGAGGCAGTGGCTGAATCTCAACCGGCAGCCAAAGAGAATACTGCCGCCTTTGCCTCGCCCCGGCCGGGCCGTTTCTTTTCCAGGCAGGCTGAAACCACAAACGGCAAAATCGAGCGCCAGGCATCTGTCCCGGCCAAACAAACATCCGCCCGTTCCCGGCCAGGCACGCATCGGGCTGAGTATCGAGACTCGGCCAGGCCTAAAAAGAAAAGCAAGATTACCGTCAAAGAGGAGGCGGCTATGGCGGAAGAGTATTATGACCTGGACCGGCAGTTAGGGCGACAGGCCAAAGAATTGGCCTCGGTGGTCCAGGAGTCGAGCTTTAGAGCCGAATGGCGCCAATCGCAGCAGCCTTCGCCCACCGGCAAGATATTACGCTGGCTGGGGGCGAGTTTGTTTATGTTGATCGCTTTGTTGGGAACCGGGCTAAAAAATATCTTGACTCTGGTTTTACCCCGTGCCGGCGTTGGCCATACCACCCGCCAAGCTGGCGCGCACGCCTACCGGCAGCAAACCTCGTCCGTTTCCTGGAGCCTACTGCGCAATATTGCTATCGCCATTCCGCTGCTGGTGGTTATTGTTGTGGGCATCAGTTATTTACAAAAAGGGCGCATGCTAGAGGCTGAATATAAGGAATTTGTCACCTCGGCCCAAAACAAGTTCCAACAAGCCCAGGCCATTGCCGCCACCGATCCCAGCACAGCCCTGGGTTTAATGACCGAAGCCGAAACCGCCCTGGTTGAGGCTGAAAAACTTAAGGCTGGCCAGCCGGAGATTACCGAGTTGCGCCAGCACATGGCCGGGATGAGCGATGAAATTGGCAATGTGCAGCGGCTTTATTATTTGCCGTTATTACGCTCTTATCCTGATGCGGGCGCCAATTTGAAGCGGATTGTCGTGCAGGGCGTTGAACTTTACGTGTTGGATAGCGGCACCGACCGCATTTTCCATCACCGGCTGGACGACCTGGGCGAAACATTGTTGCCCGATGACGAGTCGCTGGTGTTGGTGTCGCGCGGGCAGGCGGTTGAGCAGGTGACGGTGGCCGACATCCTGGATATGACCTGGATGCCGGCCGGAGGCAATCGCCAAACCAGCGATTTGGTGGTCTTGAACAGCACCGGCCTGTTGGAATATGATCCCAGTTGGAATATGACCACGGCCGCCCTGGCCGGGGGCGAATTGTTGGCTTTGCCGGCGGCTGTATCTAGCTACTACGGCAATTTTTATATCTTGGACCCCCAGGCCAATCGTTTGCTGCGCTACTTGCCCACCGCCGATGGTTACAGCGCGCCGCCGGAAGATTACTTTCCGGCCGAACAGGCCGTTGACCTGAGCAATGCGGTTGATTTGGCCATTGACGGGGCTGTTTACGTTCTGTTCAGGGATGGACGCCTCAATAAATACGAGGCCGGCCGGCCTGCGGCTGAATTCCAGGTGAGGGGTTTGGACAAACCTTTTCACAACCCCGTTTCTGTTTTCACCGCGCCGGATGAGGAAGTGCAATATGTGTACGTAGCCGACGCCGGCAACCAGCGCATTGTGCAGTTAGAAAAAGATGGCCGTTTTATCCGCCAATTTAAGCCCCGCGAGGGCGAGCCGGTTTCTTTTGCCAATTTGCAGAGTATTTTTGTGGATGAAATTGGCGGGCGTTTGTATATTTTGGATAGTAACAATTTGTACGTGGGGAATATTCCCAGCCAATCAGTGGAAAGCGAGCCGGATACCGTTAATGAGCAGCAAAATTAATCACATCGCCATTGTTGTAGAAAATATCGAACAAGCCCTCACTGTTTATTGCGAGGCGGTGGGTTTACCCCTGGATCACATTGCCGAGGAGCCTGCCGAGCAGGTGCGGGTTGCTTTTTTGCCAACCGCCGCCGGGGAAATTGAGCTAATTCAACCCACCACCCCCGACTCCGGGGTGGCCAAGTTCCTGGCCAAACGGGGAGAGGGGTTGCACCATATTTGCCTGGAAGTGGAAAGCATTGAAACAACCATGCAAGAGTTAGAAACGCGCGGTTTGCAAATTTTGGGCGAACCCCGCCTTAACCAACGCGGCGACAAATACGTTTTCATCCACCCCAAATCGGCGCATGGGGTATTGTTGGAACTGTATGAACGGGCGGGATAATTTCAATCCCAACAGAAGCCGGTCGGCGAATGGTATGCCGGCCGGCTTTTTATTTTTTCGTGCGTGTTCCCCTCCGGCCGTGGCCTGAATCTTGCCGGTTTGGGTTTAGGGCAAGTTTTGCCACTTTTTTTAATTTCTCTTGACGTGTAGCAATTGCCGGGTATATTAACTATGTTTAGTTTTGTTAAGAGAAGTTTTTAGATCAGGAGTAAAGTGATGTTAAAGAAAAATATTCTTTGGATAATTGGTTTATTGTTAGTAGTGGCGCTGGCGGCGGTTGTTTTTCCAACAGTTTCGCAGGCCGAGCAGGGTGGCGAGAATTTTGTGTTTGTAAATTACCTGGGCCAGGAAATTTATCTTGACCTGGACGATGTTACTTACGTTGTGCCCGGCACCGGCATCGCCCCGGAAGGCGGGTGGCTGGTTTTGCAACTGGCGCCGGGCCAACACAAATATGCAGCCAATGCGCCCGGCGTGCCGACCGGGTCGGCGGGGGAATTTACCCTTGCGCCGGGCGGTTTTGTGGCCAAAGCGGCGCGCATAGAAACAACGCCCGTGCCGGTAGATCACCGGGGCATTGTGATCGGCGAGCCTGAAGATTACGTTTACGTATTTGATTTTAATCCCTTTGCCGCCCCGGCCCCGGAAACCGAGCCGGTTGATACCTGGCAGCCGGCTGCGGCTGCGCCGGGTTTGGGTAGCCTGGTGTGGATAAATTATTATGGCAATAGTGAACTGACGATTGACCTATCTGGTGAACTTTATAAAGTGCCCGCCAAAGCCAATAGTATTCCCGGCCGGCTGCAAATTGATCTGGACCCTGGCCAGTATTTTTATACCGCCAGCGTGCCCAACGGCAGTTTGAATGGCGAGATCGCCGTAGTGCCCGGCCAGGTGACAAGTTTCAACATTACCGCCGAGATTGAGCCACCCCCAGATTATGATATCGGCGACGAGTATGAATTTCTGCCCTCGGTAACGCTCCAGCTGAGAACGGAAGACCTGACCGGCCAGGTTGTTGGGGTCGCCGCCACCGCCGAAACCGACTCGGCGCCGGCCGTATTGCCGACAACGGGCGGTGAGTTCAGCCCGGCCGTAAGCAACCCCGCAAGCTTGCTTATTAAAAACTACACCGGCGACACCCTGATTTTCACCATCAACAATCAAATCTATCCTGTTGCCCCCAATGCCGAAAAAACATTGAGCTTACCACCCGGTTCCTACAATTACACCGCCAGTTTGCCTTATGTGGCTACCACCGGCGTGGTAGAGATGCCTGTAGATGAGGGGGTTGGGTTAAGCATTGTAACCAATATAGCCCATGATAATTTGAGCGTATATCCAAATTAGGGCTAATTGTGGCAGATTAATTCTCAACTCAAACATTAGCCCATGCTCTTGCCTTGAAAAATAAAGACCTCTTCCCGCCGGAAGAGGTCTTTGATTTTTAAGCCTATTGATTTACTGGTATTGGATGGCCACTTCTATGGGGATTCTACCCAGTTGCATAATATCGCCATCTTGTAACGTTACCGGCACATAAGGGGTAATTTTCCGGCCATTTACAAAAGTGCCATTGATGCTGCCCAGGTCTTCCAAAACCACGGTATTCTCCCGCCTCAGAATTCTGGCATGGCGACGGGAAACACTTTTGGCCGGAGGTCCTTCGTCTGTTAAATCAACTTCTGGAAACACAGTGGCCGTTGGGTCCACACGGCCAAGGTTGATGGTTTTATTGAGATTTACCTCAACTTCTCGTTTTTTGTCGGCGCCTATTTTTAATTGAATGGCGATTGGTTTGGCAATTTGCCGGGATGAGGTTTTTGGGGCATCCTCTGCCATATCACCCACCCAGCCTATTTCCCCATTTTCTAAAGGATCGGTTTTTCGCCGCTCGTCCTCAAGTAGATAGTTGCCGCACTCGCTACAGAATATGGTATTAGCTACATGAGTAGCCCCGCAAAATGGACACTTAATCATCGCCGCTTTTCTTTAGCCGTTGACCCCTCAGCATAGGGCAAGTTTTTTAGTTTTAGCCAGGTATTTCATTATATCATATTTTACGCGGCAAATAAACCATCTATCCAAATATGGGAAACAACTCTAGTAAATAAGTTGAACCGGTGGTATAATGCCTAATTTGAGTAGAAGAAAAGAAATTGAACAATACGTGGTCCGAAACCACCTGCCCTTAGACTGACGCCAGGCGCGTATGGATGGTAAAGAGCATGACAGACCTGGTAAAACTCAAATCATTTCTGCATGCAGCCGAAACCCTGAGCTTCTCTGAGGGCGCCAAACATTTGCACCTCACCCAGCCAACGGTCAGCCACCACATTAAAAGCCTTGAAAAGGACCTGGGCGTAGAGTTATTCATCCGCTCGGGGTCCAATATTAAGCTAACCGAAGCCGGGCGTTTGCTGTTACCGTGGGCGCGCAAACTTATCCGCCAATCCATTGAGATGCAAGAGATGATGGCCTCACTCCAGCAAAAAATCGTTGGCCATCTCAGGCTTGCTTGCAGCACAACTGCGGGCAAGTACATCTTGCCCCAACTCGCCGCGCGTTTTTGCCAACGATATCCAGGAGTTCGGATTAGTATCCTGACCTGCACCCCGGAACACGTTGTCCCTCAATTGTTGGAAGAAGAGGCCAATCTGGGGGTAGTCAGTAGTTATGAGGTTTGTGGTAACGAGATGCAGTGCCAGGAATTTTTTAGGGATTCTATCTCCTTGATTGTGCCGGCCAACCATCCCTGGGCTTTCCGCCAAGCCGTCGAACCGGAGGATCTTCTGGAGGAGCCAATAATCATCCGCGAACCCACCTCTGGAACCCGGCGAGTCATGTTAACCAAGTTGGCTGAGTACGATATTACCCTGGATGACCTGAACGTTTTTTTGGAGTTGGGCAATGCCGAGGCTATTGTCAGAACCGTTGCCGCCGGGTTTGGGGTGTCATTTGTTTCTACCCTGGCTACGGCCTGCTCTGTTGAGCGAGGTTACGTGGTTGAAGTGCGGGTAACCGGACTTGAACTTCGGCGCACGACTTATATGATCCGACGAAACCTGGAAGTGCCCAACCGCCCTCAGGAGGTCTTCTGGGGCTTCGTCCACGATCCAGCTAATGCCGACTTACTGCAACTGGCAGAAGCAGAGCGCCTGGCCTAATTCATTCCGGGAGCAAATCCGTCAACGAAGTTTGCCGGGCGGCAATGGCAACAAGGCTCTTCCGCTATGGAAAAGCCTCGTCTATTTTACCCCCTGTTTAACCCCGTTAAAAAACAAGTGATATGTCTGCGCCTTCGGCGTCCATCAAAAATGAAGTGGCGTTCATAATTTCAATGCGTTCGTCGCGCAGGTCTTCTTTTTTGATGCCCTTATTTTCGTGCGCCAAAACGCAGAAGATAACCCGCCCCCCTTGATCCAAAATAGTATCAAATAACTCCACCGGGTCGGGCAACCCCTTTAACCCCTTGAACTTTTCCAACTCACCCTTCACTAGCAGCGGAGCGCCGGCCGGGCAGAAGAATATGAGCACCTCTTTGTCAAGAGCCACACCGGAGGAACTCATAATTAAGGTGGGCATAATGTTACTGGCCTGATTGCCGTTGCAAATTACAACCATTTTGTCTTTTTGTTCTGACATTATTTAATCTCCTGATTAATAATGTAAATACATTAAATGACTATAGCGTACTGCTTTACCCGGTTGTGGCTAAGGCTGCCTCGGATGTCTGTTGGGCCATTGCTTTTTCCTTTACTGTCTGAAAGTATATCGCAAAGGGCCGGTAAGCCAGGTGCGCCCATTTTCCAAACGGCACTTCCACCACCAACATTGGCACCGCAATAGCCAAATGGGCCACGTAAGAATAGTAGGCTGTTAGCGGCCAGCCCAGGTAGCGGGAACCGTGGGTCACGATTCCGGAAACTGCTACCAGGATTAACAGGATAGGGAATATCCAATCGCTCAAATGCGAGAAGCGATGCATTTGGTGTTCCTTTTTGATGCGCCCCCACAGCGCATCGGCAGAGGCATAAATGAGCACAATGGTGGCGTAATAGCCCACCCAGCGCTGCGGATGGTAGATGGGGTAGAGGTTGTCTGTTTGAAACCAGAATAAAAGTCCAACAACCAGGATAAACATGATCACGTAACCGCTGACCAGAAGTAAGTGGTTAATCCAGCGGCGTCTATCCTCACATTTGGAAAATCTACTTTGCGTTGCAAAGTGATACAGCAGGTTCCAGGCTTCGGTGATGTAGAGTGAGAAGGGAACCTTTTCTCTAACCTCACGAGGCATAATGTAGAGATACATCCGAAAAACGTTAGAAAGCAGGAAAAAGGAAAGACCCCCGGCCATAATCAAGTCGAGAACGTGAATGACCTGGTGGGGAGCAAAACTATTGAGCGCCACCCGATCTGTTATGATAGGGCCGTGGAAAATAACAAATCCCAACACAACCAAGACCCCTACAAAGATCAGGGCCATTACTTCCCAGACCGGAGCGGTGTAAAACAGGCGCGCCAGTCCTGTCCAGTCATATTGGGCCGTCAACCAGCGTCGCATTGCCATTTGGGCTTCGGCGGGTTCTGCCTGACGCGGGCAGGTTTCGGAACACTCACCGCAATAGTAGCAGAGCCAGGGATCCGCGCTTTGGAGAATGCGCTCTCTCAAACCCAGTTGTAACATCCTGATATTGTTGCGCGGGAAAGGGGTTTCATCGGTGGACAGGGGGCAAATGGCCGTGCAATTTCCACAGTTAAAACATGCCTCAATGTTGATGTCGCCGTATTCTTTTAGTTCCAAAAGCAGGTCAGGGTCTACCCGTTGGCTCATTTCTTTTCCTCCTCTACCAATTGGTATAGGTAATACTCGCCGCACATACCTGTTTCAACTGCAAGGTCGTATTTTTTCATGGCGGTAATGTGCCACAGCACCTGGTTGGCCGGCAGGCCGGTGGTTTCGGCTACCTCAGGCACAGTTTTGGGCGCATCGCGCATGGCCTGGCAAATTTGGCGGCGAATCGCCTTCTGTTCCTTGAGCAGCGCCTGAGCGCCCGCGACAGTGTCTTTATGCTCCTCTCGTAGACGTTTGAGAATGGCGGTACGTTTTTTGGCATCTTCTTTACTCATGCTTCAACCTCCAATACAGGCAGTTCCGCAGCAATGGCCTCAACCATCGCCTCGTACTGATCCAATGTCCAGCCTTGCACGTCAATGGCCCGGTTGGGACACGCGCTCACGCAAACGCCGCAGCCGGCGCAATTGGCCGGCGTGACCACCGCTTTTTGCACCTCCTGGCCGTTGACCGAAAAGGTTTTCAAGGCAATGGCGTCCTCATAACAACAGGCCTCAACACACTGACCACTGCCGTCGCAGCGTTCCGGGTTGACCTGGGCTACAAACGGTTCCAATTCCACGAAGCCCTGGCCTAACAATACGGCCACCTTGGCCGCGGCCGCCGAAGCCGCGGCGCAACTCTCCTGGATGTTCATCGGCCCCTGGGCAGAACCGGCCAGCACAACGCCGGGCACGGCGGTCTCGACCGGCCTCAGTTTCGGGTGGACTTCGAGCAGGAAGCGGTCTGTGCCCGGCGAAATCTTGAGCAGTTTGATGATGTCGTCCAAGGGGCGGGGCATAATGCCTGTAGCCAGCACCACCAGGTCCACCGGGACTTCAATCTCTTCGCCCCAGGTCAGGTAATCCTTGACCTTGACCACCACAGGATGGGAGTCGCCCTGAGTGTCTTTCATTACTTCAGGCATTTCCTCCCCGTGGAAGCGCAGGAAGCGAACCATTTTTTCTGAGGCCTGTTTGTAATATTCCTCGTGGCCGCGGCCGTAAGTGCGGATGTCTTCATAAACGTCAAACACGTTGACATTAGGGAAACGCTCTTTCACTTCGTTGATCACGTGGAGCGTGGCGGTGCAGCATACCCGGGAGCAGTAGTCGTTAACCTGGCCATCGGGTTGCGGTTCGTGAACGCCTTCAATTTGCCTGCTGCCCACGCAGTGAATCAGGGCGATGTTCCGAACAGGGCGGCCATTCCATTCCAGTGTGTTCCCCTGGTCGGTTAGCGATAACAGACGAATGAACTTGGCCAGGCTCATCACCTCGGGCAGTTCCCCATACCCGTATTCACCCTGGGGCGGTTCGTAGAGATTGAAGCCCGTAGCTACCACAATGGCCCCTACTTTGATCTCTAAGGTCTTAGGCTTGTTCTCCAGGCTAATGCCCTTTCCATTGACTTGCTGGCACTTTTTACACTGCGTGCAAATTTCCCAATCAATCGCCGGTGTTTCAGGGTGGCAGCCCGGATAGGCCCGATAAATCGCTTTGCGCGTGGTCAGGCCGTAGTTGAACTCGTCAGGAATTTCTACCGGGCAAGCCGCGATGGCGGCTTCAACCTCAACAAAATCTTCGCTCACCCCGCGTGACTGCTGGCGAATTTGGGCCTGGTAATCGCCCACATAGCCTTGCAGCCCCACCAATTCGGCCTGAGTGTGAATGGTGATGTTTGGCTGGGCCAGCACTTTCTCAATCAGGTCGTGCAGCAATTCGCGGGCCATTTCGCCGGTGGGGAATACGGATTCAAGCTGAGCCATGCGCCCGCCCAGAAAGGGGGATTTTTCAATGAGCGTAACTTTAAGGCCTTGCCGGGCGATGTCCCAGGCCGCGCGCAGGCCGGCCACGCCGCCCCCAATCACCAGGGCGTGCTGCTCTGCATCCAGCCGGATGGGTTCGAGGGGCTTGAGGTGGCGGGCCTTAGCGATGCCGGCCGACATCAGGCGAATGGCTTTATCGGTTGCCCCGGCGGGATCATGGCTGTGCACCCAACTCGCTTGCTCGCGGATGCCCACGTGGTGGTAGAGATAGGGATTCAGACCGGCCCGGGCCACGGTTCCTCGGAAGGTTTGTTCGTGCAGGGAAGGGGCGCAGGCGCCAATGATCACCCGGTTGAGTCCACGCTCCTGAATATCCTCCTCTACCATGGACTGGCCGGCATCAGAACACATTGACATATCCGTGCGCGAAATAACCACATCCGGCAGTTTGCCCAACGATTTGGCGACCCTCTCGCAATGGACTACATCACTAATATTGCCGCCGCAATGGCAGGTATAAACTCCGATTCGGATTTCCTCATCTGAGGAGTCAGATTCCAGGTTTTGATGGTTTTTTTGCTCAAACGCTTCAGGCATGGACACGCTCCTTCTTTTCATTGGCGGTTACTCGTAGGTCGCCAACAAGCTCTGGTTGGCGATGCGCCTGCAGGTAGGCCGCTGCTTCAGATGCAGCCGACCCGGCCAGCACAATGCTGTCTACAATATCCATTGGCCCGGCAGCGGTGCCGGTAACAAAGATACCGGGCTGGCCGGTCACACACGGTGAAATATTTGGTGAAGGAAGAGTTACAAAACCATCGTCAGCAACAGGGACGCCAAAAATGGTTTGGGGATTATACCCGGGCAACATGCCCACGGAAAGCACGACCAGATCATGGGTGCGCTCAACCACCGGCGAGCCTTCATCAATCAACTCGACCCGCACGATAGGGTTGTGGTCTTCGTCCTCGGTGATTCTGGCTACTTTACCTTTGACAAATTCGATGCCCATCGCCTGGGCATTCTGGTAAAATTGCTCGTAACCTTTGCCAAAAGTACGGATATCCATGTAGTAGATGGTGATGTCGGCCAGGGGCAGCGCGCCGGAAAGCAGCATGGCCTGTTTAATGGCGTACATGCAGCATACGCGCGAGCAGTATTCCACGCCGAGGCTTTGGTCTCGGGAGCCGGCGCATTGCACATAGGCGATTGATTCAGGTTCTTTACCGTCGCCTGGGCGCAAAACATGCCCGTAAGGGCCAGTGGGGGCCAATAGCCTTTCCATAACCAAGGCATTGACCACGTTGGGTAGTTGGCCGCCGCCATATTCCTTCTTGGCATCTGTGGGCGTAAGCTCGTACCCACTCGCCAGGACAATCGTTTCCGCTTCAATCTCAAATTCTTGCGGGGACTGGGTAAAGTCAATCGCATCTACCGGGCATATAGTTTCGCACTTACCGCACAAAATACAGTTTTGAATGTCAAGCACGGCATACTGGGGCACAGCCGTTGAAAAAGGCACCCGCACCGCCCGATGGGCGCCAAGATTCAGATCAAAGGCAGCCGGTAAATCTATGGGGCAGGCGTATTCACATTGCCGGCAGCCGGTGCACAAGGTTTCATCAACGTAGCGGGGTTTTTTAACCACGTCGGCTTTGAAGCCGCTACCATTTTTGTTAATGGATTGCACTTTGCAATATGTGAGTAATTGGATGTTTTTGTGGTGGGCCACAGCAGACATTTTGGGGGTGGTGATACAACTACAGCAGTCGAGGGTGGGAAAGACTTTGCTTAAGGCAATCATTTTGCCCCCGATGCTGGCTTCTTTTTCTACTAAGGCCACCCGGTATCCCTGGTCTGCCAGGTCCAGCGCCGCTTGCATCCCGGCAATCCCGCCCCCAACCACCAGGGCATCTACATGAAGGTTGTTTGAAGTCATAGCTTACCCTTTAAAAAATTGTGAATTATGAATTGCGAATTGCGAACGGTTGGATGAGCGAATGTTTTCCATTCACAATTCACAATTGGCCATTCACAATTCATAATTACCCAGTTCATTCCGAACCGGCCCTATTTGTTGTAACAACTCGTTCATTTGTTCGACTTCCCGCATAAAGGGCTTGGTGCACACCGTGCAAATAGCAACCAGGCGCAGTCGCCGGGTATCAATCCCTTTTTCCTGCATTATTGGATAGACGCGGTTGATAACCTCGGCCGTTTGCTCGGGCGCGCACTTAAAGGGACAATCGGTACCACTGTACATCACCAAAATGGCATCAATTCCGCGCGCAAACGTGCGTAAATAGAACTCCTCTGGAAACATACATGGGCTTAAACAGGGAAAAACGTAGGTGTTGGGGGCATACTCTGCATGGAGTTGACCAACGGAATCGGCCCCGGCGTAGCCGCCGGATAGGGTCGCCAGGATAAGTATTTTTGTTTGGTTTGTATTTGTCCCCATATTATGGATACCTCTACTTTACCCGCTTGACGAAAATCCGATCATATCCTCCATCAGCGCTCAGATAGCCCAAGAACTCGTGTCCCACTTTTTGAGACCATCTAGGAATGTCCTCTTTGGTTTTGGGATCGCCGGACCAAATCTCCAACACTTCCCCTTTTTTGATAGCGCCAATACCTTTCTTGGCTTCCAGGAGAGGGCCAGGGCAGGCGCTGCCGCGAGCATCAATAACCTTGGCCGCTTCAACGGCAGACAGATCAACAGTAGTCATGATTTTTTTACTCCTTTCCGATTTTTGAATAACTTCACTAAAAAAAGGTCAAAATCAATATTGCGTATTTCGTCTCAATACGATATACACAATACAAAATACACTCTGGTGGGCCAATCTCAATCTTTTTGGGCAGTCCTTAGCCGAGGCGCTTGGGTTAAGAGCCGGCAGTTTTTCATAAGATCGTGATCCACGATCCCGTAATAGACTTTTTGCGCTTTCCGGTACGAAACCAAAATGCCTCTGTCTTCCATCAGGCGGAGATGTTGAGACGTATTCTGCAAGGACGCTCCAATAGTCGTGGCGATTTCACTTACGGACATTTCTTGTTCAATCAAAGCCCACAAGATCAGCACACGCTTGGCATTGCCGAAAATTCCACACACAGAAGCTTGCCTTACCGCCATTTCTTCGGCTTCTACATTCATGATTTGAATACCCAAATATTCAATTAATTAAGGGAATAGTTGATTGCAGCCTATTTAATTATAGTGTGACTCTGCAACCAATATAAGTGTCATGTGTCACAGGGGTTATTGGGTTTATCTATCGGTTAGCATAGAGAATTTGAATGTACATCCCTCATTTCCTAAAGCTCAACCAACGTCACCTGGGGTCGCCCAATGCCAAACCTTTAAGGTTTCACCTGATCTGGTCAAGATGAACCCGCCCAATATCCTCCAACGTCACCGGCGGAGCCGTCTCGGGCGTCCAGAAAAAGCGGGCGCTTTGCAAATCCTGGGCAATCCGGCCCTGCTCCAAAAACGGTTCGCTGATGGGTTGGCCAAAACGGACGCTGCCGCCGTGCGTGTCAAAATACGTCAAAAAATCGCCGCTGAGGGTATGGCCGGTTTCCGGGAAGTAGCGGCGATAAGGATCGTTGGTAGCGGGAAGATGTGACGGCGGCAGGGGGGGGGTGCGCCGGCGCAACAGATCCCCCAGCCAGCCGACCACCACCCGGTAATCCGGCTCGTTCTCTGGATGATATTCCAGCCGCCCTTTTTCAAAATATTGCACGCGCCAGCCGTCCACCAAAAATTCTTCGGTCAGCGGCAGGCCAAAACTGTTAATGCCCCCGTAAACATCAAAAAAGCGCAAAAAGTCACCCTGCACCGTGTGGCCGGTTTCGGGAAAGTAACGAGACATCCTAACGGGAGGGCCAGGGGCGGGCTGGCTGCGGCAGGCCGCCAATATGAGGATGGTGGTTAGAGTCAGAAATAATTTGATCTTCATGGCTTTTACGTGATGGGAGGTAATGATGACCTCCTCCTGCAATTTGTCAAATTCAAACCTTCCCTGTTAAAATCGTACAGACATCCAACCAAAATGAAGGAGCCGCCATTGCCCGTAACCATCCGAGAATTGCAGAAAAAAGACCTGCCCCAGGTTAAAACCATCTTTAGAGAATTTGTGCAATATCACCAACACCGGGACCATATTTTTGAGAAAATCTCTGCCGCCGATAAAATGTGGGGCCAGTATGTTTATGAATCACATCTGCAAGATGTACACTGTAAAGTACTGGTGGCAGAACTGGAGGGCAGCATTGTGGGCTATTGTATGGGCCGGATTGTGGAAAAACCGCCCATCTACCAGGCCAAATTGATTGGTCAGGTGGACAACATTGCCGTGAAAGAGGGGTACAAACGCCAGGGCATCGGCGAAAAACTATTTGCCGCCATGAAGGTTTGGTTCAAAGAACACAACGTG